>JANNDN010000164.1:0-6923 GCA_031387795.1 Sphingomonas sp. | reverse complement strand
GACAGCCTATTTGGCGTGGGACCAGAAGGGTGCCGCCAGCGGCAAGAGCTTCGCCGCCTTCCGCGCCGGGTTCGCGCTAACCGCGAGCACCCGGGTGGTGACGTACACGCCGGTCAACGGAGACGCGGGGATGAGTCAGCGCTGGATCGATGTTCCGGTCGATGTTTATGCGACGCTCAAGAACGGCCGGCGCCAGCATTTCCGCGGCAAGTACACGCTCCATCGAGTGGTCGCGGGGGTGGGGGCTCCGGTCCGTCAGCAGAACTGGCATCTGTCGTCGGCGCAATTGGCAGCGGTTTCGCGCTAGCTCACTTGGCGGCGACGATGATCGGGCCGAGGTCGGTGACGATATCCATGCGCCCATTGGCGGGATCCCACAGCGAGCTCACCGACCCGTCGAAATAGAGCGCGTCCTTGGCTTTGAGCCGGTCGCGGAAGAAGCGCGCGAGCTTGCCGAACGAAACCGGGTCGGCGGAAATGACGAACAACGGCTTGCCGCCCGGCGCGATCCCGACCGCGTTGCGAATGTTGATGCTCTCGCCATTGGGTTTGATCTGAGGGTGGAGCTTACCGCCGATCAGCAGCATCGGTCCCGATTGGGTGGCGAGGCGGATGTCCTTGCCGGGCTTGAACCGCTCGCTGAGGACGATCTGGGCCTGGCCGTCGCGGCGGACCAGGAACACGCCATTGGGCTTCATCCCGAAATTGCCGCCGCCGGGGCGCAGCGCGATCTTGTGCACCTGGCGTCCCTCGACGACCGCGAGGCCGATCGGGCGACCGTCCTCGTCGAACATGCCGGCGTTCATGGCGAAGGCGACCTTGGCGGGGCCGAGGCCGAGATCGCGGAACTCGCGTTTGGGCTGCTGGTCTCTGGCGGCGGCGAAAAGCCGGAGCCTGGCCGCGCTGGCCGGCGTGCAGACGATGAACCCCGCTCCCTCGAAACGCTGCTCGCTGCACGGCGAGGCGGGCGCGGCGGCCGCTTGCGGCTGGCTCGAACAAGCCGCGAGCATCGCGAGGAAGGGCAGCAGGCGCGGGGTCACTTAT
This sequence comes from Sphingomonas sp., assembly GCA_031387795.1. Lineage (GTDB taxonomy): Bacteria > Pseudomonadota > Alphaproteobacteria > Sphingomonadales > Sphingomonadaceae > Sphingomicrobium. The sequence continues at coordinate 5,879 of JANNDN010000164.1, read as the reverse complement.
GCCTTGGACGGCAAAGCGCGCGCCCACGCAACCGTTGGCGGAGCGGGAAGCCCTAGTTGCCGTGGCGGGCGAGGAACTCGCGGATTTCGGAGCGCTCGTCTTCGGGAACATCGTCGAGGCTCATCACCGGGCCGGGCGAAGTGGTCGGCAAATTGGCCGGGGTCCACTCGATGCGGCTGTCGAGATAAAGCGCCTCGAGCCGTTCCTTGAGTCCGGTGCAATCCCAGCTGTCGTCGAAGCCGAAGTTGCGATTGCTGAAATCATCGGCGGCAAAGCGACGGCCGAGCGCGGCGACCATCTCGGACGCGCATTTGAACTGGGGATCGTCCGGGTTCTCGTCATCGCCCCACGGAAAGAAGTCGTCAGTCGCGCCGGTCAGCCAGAAAATTCCGGCCGCGACGCCCATGTCGATATCGGGCTGCGCAGTGAGGAATTGCAGCACGCGCAAATCATTCTCCCAGTTCCAGTTTTGCGCAACGAGGCTGCGCGCCTCGGCCGAGCGGGTCGAGAGCCAGCCGACCGCTTCTTCCCAGTCCATCGGCGGCTCGGCCGGTGCGGCCTCATGGTCGTCGCCCTCGAGGGCTTCGGCGTCCGCGGCGTCCTGGCGGGCCGTCTTGGCAGCCTCGAGCGCCGCGCTGGCCTCGGCTTCGGCGGTCGCTTGCGCCTCGCGCGCCTCGGCCGCTCGAGCCAGCTCCTCTTCGCGGAATTTGGCCGCGGTCAGAACCCGCCGCCGGGCAAACGACTCATCGGTTTCGGTTTCCAGCTCGGGGCCGGATTTGAAACGTGACAGAAAATTCATGTCGGTTGCTCCATCGTGATCTGGTCAGGCGGCGGTATCGATGCCGAGCTCGCCGAGTTTGCGGTAGAGAGTCGAACGGCCGATCCCGAGGCGCCGCGCGACCTCGGTCATGCGTCCGCGATAATGGCCAATGGCGAGGCGGATGACGTCGGCCTCGATCTCCTCGAGCGCGCGCAAATGGCCGTCCTCAGTGTAAAGCGTGATGCCCGGCGCGCCCGACATGGCTTCCTCGCTCTGGGCCCTGCCGAGCACCTGGGTAAGGTCGGTGCGGCGACCGCGAAAGCGCGACTGGATCGAGATATGCGGAAAATGATCGGCGTTGAGCGCATTGCCCTCGGACAGCAAAGCGGCGCGAAACAATACGGTGGCCAGCTGGCGGACATTGCCGGGCCAGCCGTAGCGCATGAGGATCGCCAGGGCATCGTCACCAATCGTCACCTGCCGGAGCCCGGTCTTGAGCGCGAGCCGGCCGAGGAGGTGGCGGACGAGCGCGGGCACATCGCCGCTCCGCTCGCGCAGCGGCGGCAAAGTGACGATCGTCGCCGCCAGTCGCTCGGCCAGGCCAGGATTGAAATTCTCACCGAGCGGGCGGCTCGCGGTGGCGATCAGCCGGACATCGACCGAGCGGCTGCCGTTGAGGCCGACCGGGCGCACTTCGCCGGTCGCCAACGTGCGATCGAGCAGCGCCTGGGTCTCGGCCGGAAGTTCGCCGATATCGTCGAGGATGAGGGTTCCGCCGTCGGCCTCGACCATGCTTCCTTCGCGCGGCGCAAAGGCGCCCGGAAATGCGCCTTTGGCATGGCCGAACAGCTGGCTGTCGATGGCATTGGCGGGGACTGCCTTGCAATCGACCGTCACGATCGGGCCTTTGGCACGCAAGCTGGCGGCGTGGATAGCGCGGGCAAGCGTCTCCTTGCCGGTCCCGGCCTCGCCGATGATGAGGATTGGCAGGCGGTTGCGTGCCGCCTTGGCCGCGACCGCGAGCGCGCTGCGGAATTCGGGGTCGGCGCCGACCAGCTGCTCGAGCTCGAGGACCGGCGCGAGTTTCTCCGACATTGGCGCGAGTTCGCCGCTGCCCTTGCGGCGGTCGGCGTTGGAGGTGAGCGCGTCGAGGATCCGCTCCGGCGCGACCGGGCGAATGAGGAAGTCCGAAGCACCGGCGCGAATCGCTTCGACCGCGCTGGCCACGCCATCGTCGTCGGACAAAACGATGATCGGCAGGCCGGACATGGTCGAGCGCAGCGCCGCGATCAGCGCCGGGCCTTCCGCACTGTCCCAGCCACCGATGACGGCAACCTTGACCTCGCGGCCGTGGGGGCCCTGGAGCAGCCCGGAGGCGGTTTCGCGGTCGGCGGCGGACACCACCGTCCACCCCGCGCGCGCGGCAGTGGTGGCGATCAGCCGGCGCTCGTCCGGGCTGCTGTCGACCAGCATCAGCGAAGGGGGCGTACGGTTGCTCATAGTTTCTCGGCGATCACCGTAGCGAAGAGGGGTAAAGGCGGGCTTAAGAGAATGCGATCGCGGTCAGGGGGCTTTAGAACCGCCGGGCGGCTTGTTATGGACGACCGCGAAGACGAACATACGAGGGGGCTTTATGGCCGAACACGAACCTTTGCTGACCAATCCGCCGGCGCAGGAAATGACCGCCCACGTCCGCGACTATTCGCGGTTCATCGTGATGATGAAATGGGGGGCGATCATCTGCTTCGTCGGCGGGCTCATTGTCATCACGTTCGTTCTTTGACCCAGGCATGAAGATCGCGGTCCTCAAGGAAGCGGCTGACGAGCCGCGCTGCGCCGCGATCCCCGAGACGGTGAAGAAATTCGCCAGCCTGGGCCTGGCGGTCACGGTCGAGAAGGGCGCCGGCGAGCGTGCCGGAGTGACCGACGCCGCCTTCGCCGAGGCAGGCGCGACAATCGCTTCGCGCAAGGAGGTGATCAAGGACGCCGATGTCCTGCTGTGTATCGAGGGACCCGATCCCGCTTCGCTCGCTGGTGCCAAGAAGGGCGCCTTGCTGGTTGGCGCGCTCGACCCGCTTGGGCGCCGTGAGGCGATCGCCGCTTACGCCGCGGCCGGGCTCGACGCGATGGCGATGGAATGGATGCCGCGGATCACCCGCGCGCAGTCGATGGACATTCTCTCCTCGCAATCGAACCTTGCCGGTTACAAAGCCGTGATCGAGGGAGCGGCCACCTATGGCCGCGCTTTCCCGATGATGATGACCGCTGCCGGGACGGTGAGCCCGGCCAAGGTGTTCGTGATGGGGGTCGGGGTTGCGGGGCTCCAGGCAATCGCGACCGCCAAGCGGCTCGGCGCGCAGGTCAGTGCGACCGACGTTCGCGCCGCGACCCGCGAGCAGATCATGTCGCTCGGTGCCAAGCCGATCTTCGTCGAGAAAGTCGCCGGGATCGAGGGCGAGGGAGCGGGCGGCTATGCCACCGAAATGTCGCCGGAATATCAAAAGGCCCAGGCCGAACTGGTGTCGGCGCACATCGCCAAGCAGGACCTCGTCATCACCACTGCGCTGATCCCGGGCAAGCCCGCGCCGCGGCTGGTCAGCGACGCGCAAATCGCCACGATGCGGCCGGGCAGCGTACTCGTCGACCTCGCCGCGAGCGCGGGGGGCAATGTCGAGGGGACCGAGCCCGGCAAGACGGTCGTCCGTCACGGGGTGACAATCATCGGCGCTTCCAATCTCGCGCGGACGCTGGCCGCGGATTCATCGGCGCTGTTCGCGCGCAATCTGTTCAATTTCCTCAGCGCCTTCTGGGACCAGGACAAGGGCGCCTTCGAGATGCCCCACGACGACGCGATCATCAGCGCGGTCCGCCTGACCCGGGCCGGCAAAGTGGTGAGTGAGCGGCTTGCCGCCGCCTGATCTGGTGGCCGCGGCAAGCGAGATTCTGATCATCGGCGGGGGGGTCGCGGGACTGTCCGCGGCGGCTGCGCTCGCTCCGCTGGCCGGTGTCCGGGTACTCGAGGCCGAGGAGCAGATCGGCTTCCACGCCTCGGGCCGAAGCGCGACGATGTTCCATTACGCGCTGGGCGACACTTTGGTCCGTTCGCTGACGCTTGCCAGCCGCGCTTTGTTCGACGACCCGCCGGGAGGCTTTGCCGACGCCCCACTCGGCCAGCGGCTGCCGATCCTTGTCCACGCCCGGGAAGATGAAGTCGCGGCGCTCGCGGCGGAAAAGCTCGCGGTTGCCGAGTTCGCGACACTCGAGGATCTCGACGAGGAGGGGCTCGCGGAGGCGTGCCCGATCTTGCGGACTGGAGGCGGCGGAGCGGTGCGCGGGTTCATCGACCGCGGGGCGCTTCGCATCGATCAGCACGCACTGCTCCAGGGCTATTTGCGGATGCTCCGGCGTCATGGCGGCACACTCGTCACGGGCGCGCGAGTGGCTGAGATCGAGCGTCGGAACGGCAGCTGGACCGTGATCACGAATGTGGGCGAACGCTTCGAGGCGAAAGTCGTGATCAACGCCGCCGGGGCGTGGGCCGACGTTGTGGCGCGGCTGGCGGGCGCGGCGCCGGTCGGGATCGCGCCGTTGCGCCGCACGATCATCACCTTCGACGCGCCCAGCGGGCTCGACCTCGAGCGCCTGCCCTTCACCAAGACGGTCGGCAACGATCTCTATTTCGCCGCGGAGAGCGGGCGGTTGTTCGCCTCGCCGATGGACGAAATGCCGAGCGAGCCGTGCGATGCCCAGCCCGAGGAGCTGGAGATTGCGCTCGCCGCGCATCGGATGGAGGAGCGGACGATCGTCGCGGTGCGGCACATCCACAGCAAATGGTCCGGGCTCCGGAGTTTCGCGCCCGATCGGCACCCGATGGTCGGGTTCGATCCCCAGGTGGAAGGGTTCTTCTGGCTCGCGGGGCAGGGCGGGTTCGGGCTGCAGACCTCGCCCGCGGTGGCGGCAATCGTCGCGGCGTTGATCAAGGGCGGCGAATGGCCGGTGCCCGCGGTGCCGCGATCAGCCCTCGACCCCGCCCGCTTCGTCGGGAAGCCAGCTTAGGTCGACCCAGCGCTCCCCGACCAGCTCGAACAAGCGCCGCGGCGACACTTCGACCGAGGAGGTCAGCGTGCCGCCCGCCGGATAGACCAGGTCGAAGTCCTCGAGCGAGCGGTCGAGAAAGACGGGGAGGGGGGTGGCCAGGCCGAACGGGCAGACCCCGCCGACCGGATGGCCGGTCAGTGCCAGCGTCTCGTCGGGGCCGAGCATCCGCGGCCGGGCGCCGAATTCGGTTTTGCACTTGCGGTTGTCGAGGCGGGCGTCGCCGCGGGTGACGAGCAGGAAGGTGTATTCGCCCGCGCGGACGGTCAGGCTCTTGGCGATCCGCGCCGGTTCGACGCCGAGGGCGGCAGCGGCTTCGGCGACGGTGGCGGTGCTCTCCTCGACCTCGATCAGGCGCAGCTCCGGCGCATTGTGGCGTAACCAGTCGGTGACGCGCCTGGACGGCATCATTCGCCGATCAGGTGGAGCGCAATCTCGCGCGACTGCGGTTCGCGGCGATGCTCGAACAGATAGATGCCCTGCCACCTCCCGAGCACGAGCGCGCCCTGGACGACCGGGATCGACAGCTGCGTCTGGGTCAGCGCGGCGCGCAGATGCGCGGGCATGTCGTCGGGCCCTTCATCGTCATGCTCGTAGCCGTCGCTCTCGGGCGCGATGCGGGCGAAGAAGCGCTCGAGGTCGCGGGCTGCGGCCGGAGCGGCATTCTCCTGGATCAGGAGCGACGCCGAAGTATGGCGGCAAAAAAGGGTCAAAAGGCCGGTCTCGATCGCACTTCCGCGAACAAAATCGCGCGCTGAAGGCGTGAAATCGTGCAGTCCCGGGCGGTCGGTGCGAATCGGGAGGAGGGCGCTGGCCTGGCGGATCATCGCGGGCGATTTAGCCAAGCCAGAAGCCGCGGGCAAAGGGCGCTAAGGCCAGTAATCTGCCCCGCGCAAAACAAAAGACGCCCGCTAGGCGGACGCCTCTAACGCTTTGAAGTTGTTGGCCGATTTCTCGACCATCAACTCTGTTTAGGCGTTGCCGCCAGCTCCGCTCCAGCCCGATCCCATGAGCCAGCTCCAGA
>JANNDN010000159.1:0-8262 GCA_031387795.1 Sphingomonas sp. | reverse complement strand
GCAGGGTCGAGAATGTCAGGGCGGTTCGTGGCGGCGATCAGGATCACGTTGTCCTTCTGCTCGAAGCCGTCCATCTCGACGAGCAACTGGTTCAATGTCTGCTCGCGCTCGTCATTGCCGTTGCCGAGGCCGGCACCGCGATGGCGGCCGACCGCGTCGATCTCGTCGATGAAGACGATGCACGGAGCCGACTTCTTGGCCTGTTCGAACATGTCGCGAACGCGGCTGGCGCCGACGCCGACGAACATCTCGACGAAATCGGAGCCCGAGATGGCGAAGAAGGGTACGCCCGCTTCCCCCGCGATGGCGCGCGCGAGCAGGGTCTTGCCGGTGCCCGGCGAGCCGACCAGCAGCGCGCCCTTGGGGATCTTGCCGCCGAGGCGCGCAAATTTGCCCGGGTCCCTAAGATATTCGACGATCTCCTCGAGCTCCTCGCGCGCTTCGTCGATCCCGGCGACATCGGCGAAGGTGACGCGGCCCTGCTTTTCGGTGAGCATCTTGGCGCGCGATTTACCGAAGCCCATCGCGCCCGAGCCGGCGTTCTTCTGCATCTGGCGCATGATGAAGAAGCTGATCCCGAGGATGAGCAGGAACGGCAGCGAATTGTAGAGGATGAGGAGCCAAATGCTCGAGCTTTCCTCGGCCTTGACCTGAACCGCGACGCCCTTGCCGATCAGCCGGTCCGAGACGTTGGCGTCGCCCGGGGCGGTCGTGGTGAACGCGGTGCCGGCGTCGAGCTTGCCGCTGATCGACGCATTGCCGCTCGTCCCGGACGCGATCGTAACCGATTTGACGTTGCCGTCATCGACCTGACGGATGAATTCCGAATAAGCGATGTCCTCGCCCTTGGCCGCTGGCGAGCCGCCGCCGATCATCTGGACGAACAGCAGCAGCCCGAACAGGATGCCGACCCAGATCAGCAGACTCTTGGTCCACGGGTTGCCGGGCTTGTTCTCTTTCTCGTTCATGTCTTTTTCGTCCATCCGGGCCGGTCCGGCCGTCCTCCGGCAAAGATAAGCGCATTTCACCCAATAACAATGCGATGCGCCGGCGGGGATCGCCCAGGCCGAGGGTCAGGCAGCCGCTTCGGCAGCCTTCACGCGGGCCTTGTTGCGCTTGGGCGCCTTGGCGAAACGCCACTGCTCGCCGCCTCCGCACAGCACTCCGCGAAGGGTCGCTTTCTTGCCCTGCCCGAGAAGCGTCAGCAAACGGTCGAGCTCACGCCCGCGCATTTCGGTGCCGCGGCCTTCGGTGCCGAGCTTGTCGAGGATACTGACGACGATCCGGCGGGTGAGTTCAGAGGGCAGCCCGGCGGCATCGAAGGTGATCACCGAATCCGCTTCGGTCACCCTCTTCGCCCATTCCTGGCGGGCAGCCCAGCGCAAGGCGGCATTGGCCTGGTTGAGATAGGCCGCGGATTTGACCACCCCCATCGGATCGAGCCACTCGGCGCCGGCGAGTGTTTCGCGGACGCGGACGCGCTCGAATCTGGTATCGTCGTTGCTCGGGTCCTGAACCGGCTTGAGGCCCGCAGCGGCGCAGATATCCGCCAGGTCCGAACGCTTCCAGCGCAGCAGCGGCCGGGCCAGCGACCCCTCCATCTGCGGCACCTTGCGCAGTGGGCGCATACCGGCGAGCCCGCGAACCCCCGAGCCGCGGGCGAGCCGCATCAGCAAAGTCTCGGCCTGATCCTCGGCATGATGAGCAGTGGCAATGACCGCGATCGACCTGCGCTTGGCCCATTCGGACAGCGCGGTGTAGCGCTTCGCCCGGGCCTTTTCCTGGATCGCGGTCTCGGGCTTTTTGTCCCATTCGACAGTCAGAATCTCGTGCGGGACGCCCAACTTCTCGCATACTGCGGCGACCATCTCGGCCTCGCCCCGGCTGCCGTCGCGAAGAGCATGATCGACCGTCGCCGCCGCGATTTTCCCCGGTCGCGCGGCCGCGGCCAGAAGCAGCAGCGCGAGGCTGTCGGGGCCCCCAGAAACCGCCAGGCCGACCGTCTGGCCGGGCTTAGCCAGGCGGTCGAGCGAATGCGCGAACCGCGCTAGCACCTTTTCATCGGATTTCGGCAAAGCGTCTTTCTTCGGTGTTTTGGCCATAACCTCGTCTAACTGTTGCATTGAGCCTGTTGCCTGGCGTCGGTCTGGAGTTTCTTGAGTTCGGGCCGGATCTTCGATCCGTAAACCTCGTCGAGCTCCGCATAGGCATTACACGCCTGAGTCGGCTGGCCAAGCTTCATGAACGCCTGACCGAGGTAAAAAAGACTGTCCGCGGCGCGCTCGCCGGCCGGGTTGCCGCGATAATTGGCGACGAAGGCCTGAACCGCCTCCCGCGCCTCGCCCTTGTCGAGCAAAGCGCGGCCGATGAGGTTGTTGGCGTAGCTCAGCCGGCGATGCTTGGGAAAAGCTTTGACGAACCCGCGCAGGGCGGTGAGCGCGCCGTCGTAATTGCCCGCCTCCCACAGCTTGAACCCCTGGGTGTAGGCGGCCTCGCCAGCGTCGAGCGCGGCAATGCCAATTGGGAGCGCGGTCGTTCCGCTCGGCTGGGCCGCGGACGGAACGGCGACCGGTTCGACCGGAACTGCGACCGCGGCCGCGATCCGCTGCTCGATCGCGTCGAGCCGTTGGCGTTGCTCGGTGCGCAGTCCATCGATGTCCGACTGGAAAGTCCGCAGCCGGCCCGAATTCTCCTCGCTGATGCGAACCAGATCGGCCATTTGCCGCTCGAGCGAGTCGAGACGCTGGGCCAGCGATACCACCGACGACTGGGTCGCGGCCGGATCGTCGGGGAAACCCGCGGTGTCCGCCGGCCGGCCCTTGGGAAAAACCTGCCGCTGCATCTGGAGGAGCTGCTTTTCGAGCCGCTCGAGCCTTTGTTCCGGCGAGGGTTGCTGGCGTTGCGCCACTGCCGGAGACAGGAAACAAGCGCCAAGGGCGACGGCGGCAATGGCCAAACGGCCGGTGTGGCGGACCTTCATCACGCGCGTTTCCTTCGATTGGACGACTGGCCCGCACCCTGAGCGCGGGCGCCTTGACCAGCGATGAATCCAGTCATTGCGCGGCGCTATTGGCCTCAGGCTGCGGATCGGGACTTGGCGCCGGCGTCGCCGCAGGAGCGGTCGCCCGCGGTCGCGACGCGGGCGGACGGGCGGCGCGCGGCGGTGAAGCCGGCGGGCGCGAGGCTTGCGCAGGAGTGGCAACCGTCGTCGCGGGCGCCGGTGCCGCTCCGCCCTTGAGCAAATCAGCGGGAAGCAGGCTGACGTCGCCGATCATCCTGCCCGCCGGGCCGACGGTCGGTGCAATCGCGTCGCCGACATTGATCCGCAGTCCCTCGGGCTTGGCGGTCTTGAGCAAAGGCGCGGTCGCACTTGGCGGAACGGCGAACGTCTGGCCCTGATTGAGCATGCCCGAGAAATAGCTCGTCCCGCTCTTCTCATAGACCTGCAGCCACACTTGCTCGAGCGCGGTCAGCACCACCGGCCCCTGGGCGGCAGCTTGCGCCGGCAGCGGATTTGCGGTCGGCGCGGCGACGTTGGCGGCGGTATTGGCCTCCGGATCGGCAGAACCATCGAGGGCGCGCTCGTTGAGCCAGCTGAGCAGCAGAACGAGGAGGAGAACCGCGGCGATGGCCCCGATCACCAGCCATTTGGGCATGGTCCGGGCGGGGTCGGCGGGCTCGAACACTTCGGCCGAGGTGACGGTATAGCGGAAACCGCCGAGTTCCTCGCGCAATTGTTCGCTGATTTCGGCCCGATCCATCCCGACCGCGCCCGCATACGACTTGGCGAAACCGATCGTGTAAGTCGGCGCCGGCAGCCGGTCCCACGCCGATTGCTCGACGCTTTCGAGATGGCGGAGCGGAATCCGGGTCTGCGCCGCGATATCCTCGAGGCTCATCTTCATCTTCGTCCGCGCCGCCTTGAGGCGTTCGCCGACGGTCGGGAGTCCAGTTTCGACCTTGTCCTCGTCCATTCTATCGCCCTGAAGATGTGCGCATCCGTGCGCTGAGTGTTTGAGCCTCGGCGCCGCGCTGTCAACCGCCCTAGCGGATATTGACCTTGTGCCGCCGCGCCCAGTCGCCGAGCGCCTTGCGCATGTCCCTCGGCGGCTTGGCCAGCACGGTCGTCATCCGCGCCCGAATCGCGGCCGCATCGAGCGAGCGGATCATCGCCTTGACCGGGCCGACGCCCGCAGGCGTGATCGACAGCCCCTCCGCGCCGATCCCGACCAGGGCCATCGCTTCCAGCGGTCGGCCCGCCATCTCGCCGCAGATCCGGACCGGCACCTGATATTCGCGGCAGGCGTCGAGTACCCGCTTGAGAAAGCGCAGGATCGCCGGGCTGAGCCAGTCATAACGTTCGGCGAGACGCGGGTCGGCGCGGTCGGCGGCGAATAGAAATTGGGTTAGATCGTTGGTCCCGATCGAGATGAAATCGACGCTAGGGAGCAGAATGTCGAGCATTTCGGCCAGGCTCGGCACCTCGAGCATCGCGCCATATTCGATCGACTTTGGCACCCGCCGGCCCGAGCTTCGGGTCCATTCGACCTGCTCCTCGAACAGGGCCTTGGCGGCGTCGAATTCCCACGGCTCGCTGACCATCGGGAACATGACCCGAAGGACCTTGCCCGCCGAGGCATCGATCAGCGCCCGCGCCTGCGCCTTCATCAGCGCCGCGCGGTCGAGGCTGAGGCGGAGCGCGCGCCAGCCCATCGCCGGATTTTCGGCCTCATCGTGGAGGTCGGCGAGGTAGGGCAGCGCCTTGTCCCCCCCGATGTCGACGGTGCGGAAGACGACGGGCTTCCTGCCGGCGGCGGAGAGAACCTTAGAATAGAGCCGCTGCTGGCGCTCGCGGCCGGGAAGCGTGGCCGAGACGAGGAACTGGAATTCGGTCCGGAACAGCCCGATCCCGTCGGCGCCGGCAGTGTCGAGGTGCGCGGCATCCTCGGCCAGCCCGGCGTTGACCATGACCTCGACGTGGAGGCCATCGAGCGTGACCGCGGGCAGCGCCCGAACTTGGTCGATCTGGGCGCGCTTTTTCAGGCTCAGCGCCATGCGGTGTTCGAAGCCGGTGACCAGCGCGCGGCTGGGGCGGATCATCACGCTGCCGCTGTCGCCGTCGACGAGGATCATCTCGCCTTCCTCGACGCTGTGGCGGATGTCGGTCAGGCGCCCAATCACCGGCACGCCCATGGCTCGGGCCACGATCACCATGTGGCTGGTCAGCGACCCTTCCTCGAGCAGCACCGCTTTCAGCCGGCGGCGGTCATATTCGAGCAGCTCGGCCGGGCCGAGGTTGCGCGCGACCAGCACCGCGTCGTGCGCGAGGCCGGTCTGCGCCGCGGTCCCCATCCGCCCCGAGACGATCCGCAGCAGGCGGTTCGACAAATCCTCGAGGTCATGCATCCGCTCCTTGAGTAACGGGTCGTCGATTTCCAGCATTCGGGCGCGCGTCCGCTGCTGGACCCGCTCGATCGCGGCTTCGGCGGTCAGCCCGCTGTCGATCGCTTCGTTGATCCGCCGCGACCAGCCTTCGTCATAAGCGAACATGCGATAGGTCTCGAGCACCTCCTGATGCTCGCCGATGGTCCCAAATTCGGCATCGCGCGCGATATTGTCGATCTGCTCGCGCATCTTGCGGAAGGCGGCATAGACCCGCTCGCGCTCGGCCTCGGTATCGTCGGCGACGGTGTGCTCGACGATCACCCGCGGCTCATGGAAGACCGCCCGGCCGCGCGCCATGCCCGACACCAGCTTGAGCCCCGAGAGCCTGAGCGGCCCCGCGCTGCGCAGCCGCCCGCGCCGAGCGCCATCAACCAGCCGGGCGCCAGCGATCATTTCGCTCAGCACCATGGCGACGGTCTGCAGCGCCTCGATCTCGACCTCTTCATAACCGCGCGGCTCGGCATGCTGGACCGCGAGCACGCCGATAGCGCTTTCGAGGCGGACGATCGGCACCCCGGCGAAGCTGTGGAAACGCTCCTCCCCGGTTTCGGGACGGTAAGCGAAGGCGGGATGGTCGGCGGCCTCGGCGAGGTTTAGGATACGCCCCTCCTCGGCGATCGATCCGACCAATCCCTCGCCCATGCGCAGGCGGGTGACGTGGACCGCTTCCTGGCGCAGGCCGTGGGTCGCGAACAACTCGAGATGATTGTCGCGCAGCAGATAGATCGAGCACACTTCGCTGCCCATCGCTTCGGCGATTAGATCGACCACGCGATCGAGTTTCGACTGGGCCGATCCGCGCTTGGCCATGATCGCGTGGAGTCCGGTGAGGATCTCGCGGGCGGCGGTGGCGGCGGACAAAGGCATCGCTGGTGGCGTAGCATCATCATCTTGGCCGGGTAAGGCCGTCCCGCCTTGTCGGGAGCGCTTCCAAGCGAGAATATCGACTCCTCCGAGCGGCCTCTGCTATTGCCGCGGCGGGGGAGAAAAATCATGGATCGACGGCAATTCCTGGCGGCTGCGGCGGTCGGCGGAGCGGCAGCAATCGGCGGTGGCTATGCGCTTGCGGACGTGAGCGAGGCGGCGGCGCTGCCGTCGGGCGAATCGTCCTGGGCCGAGATCAAGCGCCAGTTCGATATTGCCCCGGGCATCGTCCAGATGTCGGGCTTCTACCTCGCCTCGCACCCCAAACCCGTGCGCGAGGCGATCGAGCGCCACCGCCGCGGGCTCGACCAGGATTCGCACAGCTATATCGAACAGAATGTCGGCCCGCTCGAACGCGCGATTCGCGAACAGGCCTCGGCCTATCTCGGCGTCGACGGCGACGAGCTCGCCTTCACCGACAGCACTACCATGGGCCTGGGGCTCGTCTATTCGGGGATGAAGCTCAAGCCGGGCGAGGAAATCCTCACCGACACCCGCGACCATATCGTGACCGCGCTTGCGGCCGGCTATTCCGCCGAGCGGACGGGCGCCAAAGTTCGGCAGGCCCAGCTCTACGCCGACCCGGCAAAGGTCAGCGTCGAAGAAGTGGTCGGCAATGTCCGCAGGAACCTGCGCAATTCGACGCGGCTGCTGGCGGTGACCTGGGTGCATTCGGGGACCGGGGTGAAAATGCCGATCGCCGCGATCGCCGAGACGGTGCGCGCGCACAATCGCGGCAAGGCACCCGAACAGCGCACTTTGCTATCGGTCGATGGAGTCCACGGCCTCGGGATCGAGAATGTCTCCCTCCCCGAGCTTGGCGCGGATTTCTTCGTCGCCGGGACCCACAAATGGCTGACCGGTCCACGCGGGACCGGACTGGTGTGGGCCAAGCGCGACGCCTGGCCGATGGTCCAGCCGACGATCCCGACATTCGACCCGATGTGGCGATCGGGACCAGTCGAACAGATGCCGCTCGCGGGGGTCAATACGCCAGGGGGTTTCCACAGTTTCGAGCATCGCTGGGCGGTCGCGCAGGCGTTCGAGTTCCACCGCGCCATCGGCAAGGCGCGGATCACGGACCGCATCCACGCGCTCAACAGCTTGGCCAAGTCGGCGATGGCGAAGATGCCCAAGGTCAAGGTGCACACGCCGATGAGCCCGGATCTGTCCGCCGGCATCATCGCTTTCGAGGTCGCCGGCCTGACCCCCGACCAGGTCGTCGAAAAGCTCCACCATCAAGGGATCATCGCCAGCGTCGTCCCGGGCTTTTACAGCCCCCTGCTCGCCCGCGTCGCGCCAAGCATGCTCACGCTTGAAGACGACGTCGAGCGGACCATGCGCGCAATCGCCGCGCTGTAAGCTAAGGCCTAGCCGCGGCTTTCGAGCGCCGCCGCCGCCTCATCGACCAGTTCGCGGAGGATGTCGGCGACCGGTTCTTCCTGCTTGACCATGCCGACCGACTGGCCGGCCATGATGCTACCGCTCTCGATGTCGCCGTCGATTACCGCGCGTTTGAGCGCGCCCGCCCAATATTGCTCGATCTGAAGCTGCGCTTCGGCCATTTCGACCGCGCCGGTGTCGAGCAGATTGGCGACTTCGCGCTGCTTGGCGGCGAAGCGCTCGATCTCCTGGTTCTTGAGCGCGCGCACCGGGATCACCGGCAGGCGTGGGTCGATCTGGACCGACAATATGGCGTCGCGGGCCGAGGCGCGGATGAAGGCTTTCTTGAAATTCGCGTGGGCGATGCATTCGGTCGCGCAGACGAAGCGGGTGCCCAATTGCACCCCAACCGCGCCCATTTCGAGATAGGCCGCGATCGCTTCGCCGCGGCCGATCCCGCCGGCGACGAACACCGGAATGTCCTTGGCGACGACGGGCAGGATTTCCTGC
>JANNDN010000156.1:0-3446 GCA_031387795.1 Sphingomonas sp. | reverse complement strand
TCGGTCGCGCAGACGAAGCGGGTGCCCAATTGCACCCCAACCGCGCCCATTTCGAGATAGGCCGCGATCGCTTCGCCGCGGCCGATCCCGCCGGCGACGAACACCGGAATGTCCTTGGCGACGACGGGCAGGATTTCCTGCGCGAGCACGCTGGTCGAGACCGGGCCGATATGCCCGCCCGCCTCCATCCCCTCGATGACCAAGGCATCGACGCCCGAGCGCATCAGCTTCTTCGCCAGCGCGAGCGCGGGCGCGAAGGCGGTTAGCTTGGCGCCATTGGCCTTGATCCGCTCGATCGCGCCACCCGGCGGTAGGCCCCCGGCGAGGACGACGTGGGTGACCCCATGCCTGGCGGTGACGTCGATCAGTTCCGAGAGCTGCGGGTGCATGGTGATGAGGTTGACCCCAAACGGCCGGTCGGTGCGCTTGGCGGTCTCGGTGATTTCGGTGTCGAGCAGCTCGGGCCCCATCGCCCCGCACGCGATCACCCCGAAGCCGCCCGAATTGCTGATCGCGGAGACGAGGTGGCGCTCGGAAATCCAGCTCATCGCGCCGCCCATGATCGCCCACTCGGTGCCGAGGAATTCGGTGCCGCGGTGCATCAATTCGCGCAGCCGGTCGTGACCGGCGCTCACGCTCCATCCTCCTTGTCGAGCCCGAACGCGGTGTGGAGCACGCGGACCGCCAGCTCCAATTCGTCTTCGGCGACCAGCGCACTGACCTTGATCTCACTGGTGCTGACCGCGAGCAGGTTGATGCGCCGCTCGGCCAGCGTCTTGAACATGGTCGCCGCCAATTCGGGGTTCGAGCGGATGCCGACCCCGACGATCGAGACTTTGGCAACGGCGTCGTTGGTCAGGATGCGGTCGAAGCCGAGCTCCTCCTTATAGGGCTCGAGCACTGCCAGCGCCTGCGCCAGGGAGCCGCGCGGAACGGTGAAATTGAGGTCGCTCGCGCCGATGCCCTCGGTCGCGGCATGGACGATCATGTCGAACTGAATACCCGCATCGGCGAGCGGGCTCATCGCCGCCGAGACCATGCCCGGCCGGTCTATGATCCCGGTCAATGTGATGCGCGCTGCGTCGCGGTCGGCCGCGATCCCGGCGATGGCGTTGCGTTCCATATCCTCATTTCCCAGTTCGGGGACGATTTCGGTCCCCGGCAAATCGTCGAATGCGGTGAGCACCCGGAGCGGCATCTTTTCGCGCATCGCCAGCCCGACGCTGCGCACCTGAAGAACCTTCGCGCCCATGCCGGCGAGCTCGAGCATTTCCTCGAACGTTACCCGGCGCAATTTGCGGGCCCGCGGAACGATCCGCGGGTCGGTCGTATAGACGCCGTCGACGTCGGTATAGATATCGCAGCGGTCGGCCTTGACCCCGGTGGCGATGGCGACCGCGCTGGTATCCGATCCCCCGCGCCCGAGCGTGGCAACGCGGCCGTCATCGCTGACGCCTTGGAAACCCGGGATGACGGCGACGATCCCCTCATCGAGCGCGTCATTGAGCAATTGTCCCTCGACCGCCTCGACCCGCGCATTGCCGTGAGCGCCCGTCGCCCGCAGCAACTGCCATCCCATAAAGCTGCGCGCATTCACCCCCATGCTTTGCAATGTCATCGCGAGAAGTCCGGCGGTGACCTGCTCCCCGCTCGCCACCACCACGTCATATTCGAGCGGGTTGTGGAGCGCGGCGGCTTCGCGGCACAATTGCACCAGCCGGTCGGTTTCCCCGGCCATCGCCGACACCACGACCAGCACCTGGTTGCCCGACTCCGACTCACGCTTGACCCGCGCGGCGACGTC
Organism: Sphingomonas sp.; assembly: GCA_031387795.1. GTDB lineage: Bacteria > Pseudomonadota > Alphaproteobacteria > Sphingomonadales > Sphingomonadaceae > Sphingomicrobium. The sequence continues at coordinate 1,642 of JANNDN010000156.1, read as the reverse complement.
GCGGATGCGCTCGATCCCGGCCATCGACGTTCCGCCGAATTTCATCACGATGCGCGCCAAGTGCCGTTCGTCCTGAGCTTGTCGAAGGACCGTCCTTCTTCTGGGGCGGGCAATAGAGAATTACAGGGCTTCGACAAGCTCAGCCCGAACGGATAGGGCGATCACCATGAGTTCTGTTCTTACCAAGGAGGTCGAGCAATTCGCGGCGCATGCCGGCGACTGGTGGGACCCCGACGGTTCGGAAGCGATGCTGCACAAGCTCAATCCGGTGCGGCTCCAGTATTTGCGCGATTCTGTCGACCGGCACTGGCAGTCTGACGAATGCGGCTTCCGGCCGCTCGAAGGCAAAAGCGCGCTCGATGTCGGTTGCGGCGCGGGCCTGCTCGCCGAGCCGCTGGCACGGCTTGGAGCCAAGGTCACCGCGATCGATGCCGCGGAAGAGCTGATTGCGGCGGCGCGCGCTCATGCCGAGGCGTCGGGGCTGGAGATCGACTATCGCCGCTGCGCGGTCGAGGATCTGGACGGCTCGTTCGACCTCGTCACCAGCCTTGAGGTGGTCGAGCATGTCGCCGACCCTGCCGCGTTCGTAAAAGCGCTCGCGGCGCGGCTCGCGCCCGGCGGGCTGATGATCCTGTCCACGCCAAACCGTACGGCTTGGTCGAAACTGCTGACGATCACCCTGGCTGAAGGGCTTGGCCGGGTCCCGCGCGGCACCCACGATTTCGGCAAGTTCATCACCCCCGACGAGCTTTGCGCAATGGTCCGCGAGGCGGGGCTTGAGGTCATTGATGTCGAGGGGATCGCCTTCTCGCCGCTCAAGGGTTTGTACCTTAGCGACGATACCAATCTCAATTATCTGATCGCGGCGACCAAAGACTGATCCGCCGACGCGGACCGTTCGTTAGAAATCCACCTTGTCGTAATGGGCGGGCGGCACGATCACTTCCATCCGCTCGCCAAGCAAGGGCCGGAAGCCTGGCCGCGATTTCATCACGCTGTACCAATCCTTGGTCTGCTTGTGCCCGCGCCAGTCGAGCGCGCCGAGATAGTCGATCACCGAGAGATGCGCGGCGGCGGTGAAGTCGGCGAGGCTGAGCCCCGGCCCCGCCAGCCAGCGGCGATGGTCGAGCAGATAATCGAGATAGTCGAGATGTTCGCTCGCTACCCGCATCGCCTCGCGCAGCACGCGGGTGTCGGGGCTCTCGCGATTGACCAGACGCTTGCGCATTCGCTCGTACATCATCGGCTCGACCGCCTCGCGGAACAGCTTGATGTCGAACCATTCGGTCATTCGGCGGATTTCGGCGCGCATGCTAGCATTGCCGTGGATCATCGGCATGCGGTCGACCGTCTCGTCGAGATATTCGACGATCGGCTGGCTCCCGATCAGGGTCAGGCCCTGCTCCGGCTCGACCATGACCGGGGTCTCGCCCGCGGGATTGAGGTCCATGAACTCGTCGCGCCGTTCCCACGGATTTTCGCGCACGAGTTCGTGGCCGATGCCTTTTTCGGCCATGACCAGGCGAACCTTGCGGGAGAACGGACAAAGCGGGAATTGGAACAGCTGCCACATGGATTGGGCAGCTATTAGCGGCTCGTCGCGGCGCGTCTAGCGCTTCGGATAGGTCGGGTCGGGCATATT
>JANNDN010000155.1:0-3188 GCA_031387795.1 Sphingomonas sp. | reverse complement strand
GCCCTGCGCCACCGGGGCTAACTCGGTGACATCCTCGGGCGTTGCCACCCGGAACGCCTGTTCGCCCGATTGCTTGAGCCCGAGGATCTCCCCCGGCCCACGCAACCGCAGATCTTCTTCAGCGATGCGGAAGCCGTCATTGGTCTCGCGCATCAAGGCGAGCCGCGCCCTTGCCGTCTCGCTCAACACCGGCCCTCGCAGCAACAGGCACACGCTCTTGCCTTCCCCGCGCCCGACGCGCCCGCGCAGCTGGTGCAATTGCGCCAGCCCGAAGCGTTCGGCCCCCTCGACCACCATCAAAGTCGCATTCGGCACGTTGACCCCGACCTCGATGACCGTTGTCGCGACCAGCACGCCAAGCTCGCCCCCGGCGAAGCGCGCCATCACCGAGTCCTTCTCCGGCCCCTTCATCCGCCCGTGGACCAGCCCGACCTTGTCCTCGCCGAACCGCAATCGGAGCACTCGCGCGCGCTCCTCGGCCGCGGCCGCGTCGAGCTTCTCGCTCTCCTCGACCAGGGGACACACCCAATAAGCCTGTCCCCCGCTCGCCAGATGCCGCCCGAGCCCGTCGACGACATCGCCGAGCCGCTCGTCGCTGATCACCCGCGTATCGACCGGGGTCCGCCCGGGCGGCATCTCGTCGATCCGGCTGACGTCCATTTCGCCATATTGGGTCAGGGTGAGGGTGCGCGGGATCGGGGTCGCGGTCATCACCAGCAAATGTGGCGGGGTCTCCGCCTTGGCGCTGAGCAGCAGCCGCTGCGACACCCCGAAGCGGTGCTGCTCGTCGATCACCGCGAGCCCGAGCTTTTTGTACCCGACCTTGTCCTGGAAGATGGCGTGGGTGCCGACGAGGATGTCGATAGTGCCATTGGCGAGCCCCATCAGCACCGCCTCGCGCGCCTTGCCCTTTTCGCGGCCGGTCAGGATCGCGACGCGGACCCCGAGGCTGTCGAGCTGGCCGAGCAAAGTCGAATGATGCTGGCGGGCGAGGATTTCGGTCGGCGCGAGGAACGCCGCCTGCGCCCCCGCCTCGACCGCGGTCAGCATCGCCAGCACCGCGACCAAAGTCTTGCCCGAACCGACATCGCCCTGGAGCAGGCGGAGCATCGGCCGATCCTGCGCCAGATCGCCGCGGATTTCCTCGCTCACCCGGCGCTGGGCGAAGGTCAGTTCATACGGAATCTTGAGCGCGTCGGTCAGCCGTCCATCCCCGGCCAGCGGCGCGGTTTTCCGGCGCCGTGCCGACTGGCGGAGCAGCAGCAATGCGAGCTGGTTGGCGAAAATCTCGTCATAAGCCAAGCGGCGGCGGGCGTCGGTCGATCCGGGCTCACGATGCGCCTCGGCGAGCGCCCCGCGCCAGCCGTGCCAGCCTTCGCGCGCGGCGAGGCTCGGCTCGATCCACTCGGCCAGTTCCGGCGCGCGTTCGAGCGCCGTCGCGGCCAACTCGCCCAGGCGGCGGTTGGTCAGCCCCTCGGTCAGCGGATAGACCGCCTCGCGCAGCGCAGGCGCAGCGCCCGTTCCCGGCTCGCTGACCTCGGGATGGATGATCTGCCACTCGTCGCCATAGGTTTCGAGCTTGCCCGAGACGGTCCGCGTTTCGCCCAGCGGGAGCTGCTTCTTCGCCCAGCCGGGATTGTTGAAATAGATGAGCGCGATGGTGTTGCCGGCGGTGTCCGCGGCGAAGATCCGCGTCGGCCCGCGGCCCGAATGCGGTTCGCGCAGGTCGAGCGGAGTCAGATCGACGATGACGGTGCGCCCGATCAGCGAGGACTCGAGGCTCGGCACCCGTACCCGCTCGATCGATCCGGTCGGCAGATGATAGAGCAGATCGACCGCGCGACTTATCGCGAGCTTGGCCAGCAGCTTCGCGCCTTTGGGGCCGACTCCCGGCATCGCCTCGACCTCGGCGAACAAAGGATTGAGAATGTCGGGGCGCATGGGCCGTTGTTGTCATTGCGAGCGCAGCGAAGCAATCCAGCATGGATTGCCGCGGCCTCTTCGAGGCCTCGCAATGACGCGATGGAGGCTCTACATCGCCCCGATGCCCGACCAGCCGGACCTGAAGCGCCTGCAATGGCGCGCCCATCATCGGGGCACGCGCGAGGCCGATTTCATGATTGGCGGCTTTTTCGACGCGCATCACGCGCTGTGGGGCGTGGGTGAACTCAAATGGTTCGACGCGCTGCTCGACGAGCAGGATGTCGACATCATGGCCTGGGCGATCGGAACCGCCGAGGCGCCGGAGCGCTATCGGGGTCCGATGCTCGACCGGCTCAAAAAGCTCGATTTCATCCGGGTTCACCGATGAGCGACCCGCTTCAGAGAATCATCGCCGCGAGGACTCCGCTGACGCTTGCCGGGGTGCCCTCGGGATTCCTGCCATGGCTTGCGGGTGATCTGGCGCGCGCCGCGCATGGTGCGGGCCGCAATGGCCGGGCGGTGATCGTCGCGGCGGACGAGGCGGCAATGCGCGCGCTCGCCGAGACCGCGCCGGTGTTCGCCCCCGAACTCGATGTTCTGACCCTGCCCGCCTGGGACTGCCTGCCTTATGACCGCGCGTCCCCGGCGCTGCGGACCATGGCCGAGCGGCTGGCGGCGCTGTCGCGGCTGCAGGAGGCGCCGAAGGGTCCGCAGCTGCTCGTTACCACCGCCAATGCCGCGACCCAGCGGCTGCTGACCCCGTTTCGAATCCGCCAGCTCACCCGGCGCATTGCCGAGGGTGAGCGGATCGACCGCGAGGCGCTGATCGCGCTGTTATCGGCCAACGGTTACCAGCGCGGCGACGCGGTTCACGACGCCGGCGAATATGCGGTGCGCGGTTCGATCATCGATTTGTTTCCGGCGGGCGAGAGCGAGGCGATCCGGCTCGATTTCTTCGGCGACGAGGTGGAATCGATGCGCCGCTTCGACCCCGCCGACCAGCGCACCACCGGCCGCGCCACCGCGATCACTTTGATGCCCGCGAGCGAGGCGCTGCTCGACGAGGAGACCATCAAGCGCTTCCGCGGCCGCTATCGCGAGCATTTCGGGGGTCGCTCGACCGAGGACCCGCTCTATCAGGCGGTCAGCGAAGGCCGCCGCCTCGCGGGGATGGAGCACTGGCTGCCTTTGTTCGAGGAGCGGATGGCGACCTTGTTCGACCATCTCGGCGAGACCGACATCATCGTCCGCGATGCCAATGCCGA
>JANNDN010000110.1:0-3536 GCA_031387795.1 Sphingomonas sp. | reverse complement strand
GCATGTCCGCGACTGGGATCCCGACGACCTGCAGAGCTTCACCCCGACCCGCTTCGCGCCGCCGGGGCTGATGAACTACGAGGGCCGAGCGGTCGTGACCGATCCCGATTGCTTCGGGGTGGGCGATGTCGCCGATCTGCTCGACCGCGACATGGGCGGCAAAGCGGTGATGGCGGTCCCCCGGCCGGGCCACAACAAGCGCAACGACTATGTCGCGACCTCGGTCATGCTGCTCGATTGCGCGAAACTGCGGCAATGGGACATCGAGCGTGAGCTCGACGATCTGTTCGCGCACCGTTTCGATTACATCGACTGGATCGAATTGAAGCGGCAGCCGCCCGAGACGATCGGCCTGCTGGAGGCCGAATGGAACGACTTCGACCGTCTGACGCCGCGAACCAAGATCCTTCACACGACCAAGCGCCGGACCCAGCCGTGGAAGACCGGACTGCCGGTCGATTACACGCTGCGCGAGCGCGGGCCGCTCGATTTCTTCCGCCGCTGGAAGCGCCGCCGCTATGAGCGTCATCCCGACCGCAACCAGGAGGCGTTCGTCTATTCACTGCTTGCGGAAATGCTCGACCAGGGGCTCATCAGCCGCGCCGAGATCGAACGTGAAATGGCCGCCGACCACATCCGCCACGACAGCCTCGAGATCATCGAACGCCACCGCGGCTGGAACGGTCTAGCTGCGGCCTAGCAGCTTGCGGACTGCGGCGGCGGCGATGGCGTTCGGGTCGGGGACGGATCGGGCCTTTCGCGGACCCGTTTCGGCTGTCCCTGCCAGCCCTTCCTCGATCAGATAGTTCCAGAACCTGCGGAGATCGCGCCGCCGCGAACCGGGGCCGCTAATTTGCGGTTGTGGGCCGAGCATCCGCTGCCCGCGGTCATCCTGCTCGATCGGAATGATCGCGACCGGATTTCCGGAAAGCACCGCTTCGGAGATCATCGAAATGCTGTCGCCGGTCACGAAGATTTCCGCCGCGCGGTCGAGCAGCAGCGCGAAGCGCGGAGAGGATCCGATGATCAATTTCATCCGCTCACTGGTCAGTCCCCGCAAGCGCTTGACGATCGCCGGATCGGTGCGGCGGCTGGTCACCGCCACCACCGCGCCCTCGAATGGCGCCTCGATCGCAGCGACGATGCGCTCTTCCGGAAGCGACCAGTATTTTGTCGCGCCGCCGACCGCTACCAGGCGAAATCGCCCAGCCTCCCGGAGAAATTTCTCTTCCGCTTCATTGGGCACCAGCCTCTCGGTGAAGCGGCTCATGGCAAGCGGCAACAACACGACATTCTTGCCCGGCGGAACCGGATATTGCCGGGTCGTCACCACCAGGTCGAAGTGCGCCGGGTCGATCCGCGGATGGCCGATGCGGACCAGCTTTGCTCTGCCGCCGCTCTCCCGCTTTATCCAGCGCCCGACCGGGACGCTTCGTCGGCCGATCGCGATTACCAGGTCGGGCCACGGCGCCCGCAATCCTTCCTTGGCTGCCGCAGTCAGTGTCGCGGCGGTGGGCGGAAGCCATTCGCTCAATGACTGAAGCGCGTTATAATCAAGCTGCTTGACTTCGAACGGCCAGCCGAGCGTCTCGGCCAGCGCCAGCGCCTGATTGTTGTCGCCCGTCCGAGCGCCGAGCAATACCCAGACACGAAGGCGGGTCATTCGGGCCGCGCGCGCCGATAGTCGCCGGCCAGCTGGCCCATCATGATCGCGGTATAGACCACGGTGGCGATAACGAACGCGCCCGCGGCTCCGACCAGTCCGAAGCTCCACGACAACGGCGGGAGGGACGCGAAGAACAGCACGCTGGCGATGATCCGCGCCTTCAACGGGTCGCCGGCGCGGCCCAGAGCGTACAGCATTGGCGCTAGCGGGAAGCCGACGATGGCGATCAACGGGACCGCCATCAGCATGACGAGCGGCGGGTAGGCGCCAAGGAAGTCCTTGCCGAACAGGAGGAGAATCAATGGCTTGCCGCCGACCAGGAGGATGATGATCGCGATGATCGCGAGTGCGCTCCCCAGCACCGCCCCGCGAAGCATCAGCTTCCACGGCTTGCGCGACGTGAGATCCATTCGCACCACCTCGGGGTAGAAGGCCTTGGCGAGCAAATCGGCGGGTTTCTGCGCGCTGTCGGCGAGGCTCGAGGCAATGCGGAACAAGGCCGCGCCTGCAGGTCCGAGCAGGCCGCCCACGGCGAGGCGTGCGATCGGGCCCCACAGGGTCTGAACCCCGACCGTGAGGTTGATCTGAATGGCGAAACGCCACGCGCCCGGAAGCGTATCGGGCCGCAGGGTCGGGCGGATGCCGGTGTGGAGCCCGCTGCGCCGAAGCTCACGCCAGGCGAGCAGCCACAGGACAAGGTCGCCGGCGAGGTCGGTCGCGAACCAGATGGCGACGAACACGGGCAGCTCGGCCCCCGTCGCGAAGGCGATTCCGCATGAAATGGCGCGGGTGATCGGCGACAGCGTCCCGGCCCAGCTGATGAGGTCAAAGCGGTCGAGGGTCCGCAGCACGCCGCTCGGAGTGGCCGCGCCCATCGTCGGCAACAGCGCGCAATAGGCCATCGCGAGCCACCAATATTGGCGCTCGATCCCGACCAAAGGCGCGATCAGCGGAAGCAGCAGGACCGCCGCGAGCATCCCCAGGATTCCGCTCAGCAGATCGAGCGAGGCGGCAAAGCCGGTCGAGGATTTGAACTGCTCGGGATTGCCGCTGGCCAGCCCCGCCCCGCCGTAACGGACGATCAGCTGCCACGACTGGAACTTGGCGATTCCGCTCGCGGCGCGGGCGTAGCTGATGATCAGGATCAGCATCCCGAACAGCATCACGCCCAAACCCCGGCCAGCGAAGGCGAGGGTGGCGAGCGAACAGGCCGCCGCAACTCCGCGCGACAGCCCGAGATAGCTGCTGTTCTTGAGCAAAGACCGGAAATGCCGGTCGCGGAGCCAATGCCTCATGGGGAGGGGGTTAAGGCAACAAGTTCGTCATTGCGAGTGGAGCGAAGCAATCCAGTTGGATTGCCGCGCGGCTTCGCCGCTCGCAATGGCGGTCTGGCCTAAACCGGTTCGGGCTCCCGTTGCTGGACGATTTTCTCGGCCAGCGGGCCGTTGAGTTCGGACAGATGGTCAAATTCGGCCTCGTAGGTGGCCAGGCCCTGGCTCTGCGAGCGCAGTTCGGCCTCGAGACCGCTCAGCTCGGCCTCGGGAATGAGCGCGTCGATGCGGTCCCAGCCGGTCCAGCCGTCGCGTGGGACCATGCCGAGCATCTGGCCACGGCGCCCCGCGATGGCGGACGTGATCCGGCTGGTCGCGCTTGACGGGCAAACCACCGCGAGTTTGTGGATCGGTTCGAGCAGATGCGGGCCGGCGGCGCCAAGTGCCTCGTGCATCGCCATTCGTCCCGCCAGCCGGAACGCGAGTTCGGAGCTGTCAACGCTGTGATAGCTGCCGTCGAGCAAGGTCACCGCGCAATCGACCACCTGGAAGCCCAACGGGCCCTTGACCATCGCCTCACGCACCCCGTCCTCGACCGC
>JANNDN010000070.1:0-3634 GCA_031387795.1 Sphingomonas sp. | reverse complement strand
TCGATCACCGGCTTCCAGCCGAATTCGGTCATCCCCATCAGCAGGTCGCGGATCCCGCCGGGCTCGTCGTAGGACGGCGCGCGGTGGTCGGCGGTGCGATAGACGAACTTTTCGTGCTCGGTCCCGATCAGCCATTGGCCGCGCGGCTTCTCCCCGCCCGCGAACACCGCCAGCAGATCGTCGCGGCTCTCGATGAGCGGGGTTTCTGTATCGTCGGTTCGGGTTGTCATTTGAAACGCGCTTAGCGCCAGTCGCCAGCGACCGCCATATAGGTTGAGAGCGCCGCCAAAGCCGCGGTCTCGGCGCGCAGGATCCGCGGCCCAAGCGAGATTGCCACCGAATTCGGCGTCGCCCGGACCAGCGCCCGTTCCTCGTCGGTGAAGCCGCCTTCAGGCCCGACGAGGATCGCCGCCGGGCCGGGCTTAAAAGCGGTCGCGGCGTTCTCCCCGCCTTGCTCATCGGCGAAATAGAGCGTCCCGCGCCCCAGTGCCGCGAGGAAGTGGGGGAGGGGCAGTGGATCGAGGATTTCGGGAAGCAGCGTCCGCCCGCATTGCTCGGCCGCCTCGATCGCGATCGAGTCGAAGCGGTCGAGTCGGACGCGCTCGGCGATCGTGCGGCTGGTCATCACCGGCTGTAGCCGCGCAACTCCCAGCTCGGTCGCTTTCTCGATCAGCCAGTCGGTCTGCGCGCGCTTGACCGGGGCGAAGGCAAGGGTGAGGTCGGGCAGTGCCTCGGCTTCGCGGGTGTGGCGTTCGATGCTGAGCGTCATGCGTTTCTTGCCCGCCTCCGCGATCCGCGCCAGCCACTCGCCCGAGCGACCGTCGAACACCAGCAATTCGTCGCCGACCGCCTTGCGCATTACATTGCCGAGATAATTGGCCTGCCCCGGATCGAGCGCGACGCCCACACCCTCGGCCAGCGGCTCGCGGACATAGAGCCGGATCAGACTTTTCGGCGGCCAGGCGGGGGTTGCGGGCATGGCACGGACGGTAAAGACTTTTCCGCAATTCCCAAATCCGCTCATCCTGAGTAGGCACTGACTAAGCGAAGCGCATCGAAGTGCCGTATCGTAGGACGTCCTTCGATACGCAGCTTCGTCAAGCTCAGCCGCTACTCAGGATGAGCGGGAATTGACTGACCCTATCACCGACATCGTCCCCGACAGCGAGCGGCGCGGCCTGATCGGCGCGCTGCCGCCGCGGCTCAGGCCTTATGCCGCGCTAATGCGGCTCGACCGGCCGATCGGGACCTGGCTATTGGTCTGGCCGTGCGCGTGGAGCGTGGCGCTGGCGGGTGTTGGCGGGCGCTGGGACCTCTTCGCGTGGTTCTTGCTCGGGGCGTTCGCGATGCGCAGCGCGGGGTGCGCTTACAATGATCTCGTCGATCGCGATCTCGACCGGCGGGTCGAGCGCACGAAGCTCCGCCCGCTCGCCAGCGGCCGGGTCGGCGTGACCGGCGCCTGGGTGCTGATTGCGCTGTTGTGCACGATCGGTCTGCTGGTGCTCCTCCAGCTGTCTCGAACCGCGCAAATCGTGGCGCTGGCGAGCCTCGCGCTGGTCGCGGCCTATCCGTTTATGAAGCGCATAACCTGGTGGCCGCAGGCGTGGCTCGGGCTGGTGTTCGGCTGGGGCGCTTTGGTCGGCTTCCCCGCGGTCACCGGCGCGATGGCGTGGCCGCCGGTGCTGCTGTGGCTGGGCACGGTGTTCTGGGTGCTCGGCTATGACACGATCTACGCGATCCAGGACCGCGAGGATGACGCGCTGGTCGGGGTCCGCTCGACCGCGCGATTGTTCGGCGACAAGGCGCCGCTCGCGGTCGGAATGGCCTATGCGCTGGCGTTGGCATTCTGGGGTGCGGCAGTGTGGATGGTCCGGCCCGACTGGGTGGCATTGGTCGCGCTGGTGCCGGCGGGCGTGCATCTCGCGGGCCAGGCGCTGCGAGTGGATGCGGCCGACGGCGAACTCGCGCTGCGGCTTTTCCGGTCGAACCGGTTCGCGGGATTGCTCCTGTTCCTGGGCCTGCTGGTCGTCGGGCTGTCGACGCGCTAGGCGCCGCCGATGCTCGACCCGACCGACGCCCTTGCCATCGCCACGTCACTCGTCGAGCGCGGGCTCGCCGCCGGAGCGAGCGCCGCCGACGCAGTCTATTCGGGCGACCGCTCGACCACCGTCGAGGTGCGGCTTGGCGAGCTCGAAAAGGTCAGCCAGGCCGAGGGCGAGGGCGTGTCGCTGCGGCTGTTCGACGGCCAGCGCTCGGCCAGCGTCGCCTCGTCCGATTTCTCAAACGAGGCACTGGATCAGCTCGTCGAACGCTGTCTGGCGATGGCGCGTCAGGCGCCCGCGGACGACTTTGCCGGCCTCGCCCCTGCCGAGCTGCTCGAGCGCGATCCCCCGCTCCTCGACCTCGGCGACGGCCTCGAGCCTGGCCCTGAAGCATTGCGCGAGCGCGCTCTGGCCGCCGAGCAAGCGGCGCTCGCGGTTCCCGGGATCGCCAATTCCACCGGCTCGGGCGCGATGGCCGGCCGGCATACAGTCGCGCTGGCGACGTCGGGCGGGTTCGCGGGCAGCTATAGCGGGGGCAGCCACGGCTGCCTCGCGGGCGTGATCGCCGGCGACGGCAGCACCATGCAGCGCGATTTTGCCTATCACAGCGTCCGCTATCTCGAGGATCTCGAGGAGCCGGGCGACATCGGTAAGCGTGCTGGCGAGCGGGCGGTGGCGCGGCTCAATCCGGGGCGCGTCAAGCCCGGGACCTACCCGATTCTGTTCGATCCGCGCGTTTCGGCCTCGCTGCTCAACCATTTTGCAGGCGCGATCAGCGGCTCGGCGGTCGCGCGCGGCACCAGCTTCCTCAAGGATCGGCTGGGCGAGCAAATATTCGCGGCCGAGGTGTCGATCGTCGACGATCCGCTGCGCCCGCGCGGGCTGCGCTCGCACCCGTTCGACGGGGAGGGGTTGCGGGTCCGCCGTCAGGTCCTGGTCCAGGAAGGGCGCCTCACTCAGTGGCTCGCCGATAGCGCGGCCGCGCGGCAACTCGGGATTGCGCCGACGGGCCATGCCGGGCGCGGCGGCGGCGCGGGGCCCTCCAATCTGACCATGGAGCCAGGCACCCGCACCCGCGCCGAGCTGTTCGCGGCCTTTCCCGAAGCGGTGCTGATCGTCGAGCTGATCGGGCAGGGGGTCAACGGTATCACCGGTGATTACAGCCGCGGCGCGGCGGGGTTCATGGTCCGCGATGGCGCGATCGCCGAGCCGGTCAGCGAGATCACCATCGCCTCCAACCTTCCGGAGATGTTCGCGACCCTCGAGCCGGCCTCGGACCTCATATTGCGCAAGGGGATCGACGCGCCGACGATCCTCATCCCCGCGATGACCGTCGCCAGCGCTTGATCCCTCTCCCCTCGAGGGAGAGGGCGACTCGCCGAAGGCGAGCGGGGAGAGGGGGCTTCACCGGCGTCCCCTCACCCTCCCACCCGGCTACGCCGGGCGGGCCCCTCCCTCTCCCTCAGAGGGGAGATTCCCAGCCGTCGCAACTCGATCTTGATGCAATGGTCCATCACCACCTTGAGCCCTGCCGCCTCGGCGCGCGCCGCCGCGGCCTGGTCGATCACGCCCAATTGCAGCCACACCGCTTT
>JANNDN010000094.1:0-1666 GCA_031387795.1 Sphingomonas sp. | reverse complement strand
GGCTTCCACGTCATCGTCGGCACCATCTTCCTGATCATCTGCTACCTCCGCGCCCGCCGCGGCGATTTTACGCCCCGGCAGCATTTCGGGTTCGAGGCGGCGGCCTGGTACTGGCACTTCGTCGATGTCGTGTGGCTGTTCCTGTTCACCTCGGTCTATGTTTGGGGCGGCTGGGGCGCGCCGGTCCACGGCTGATCCGGTGGCGGCCGGGCCGTCACCCCTCGCTTTGGCCTTGCGGGGGAAGTGCCCGCGCTGCGGGGAGGGCCGACTGTTCGCGGGACCGTTCCGCTTTGCGCCACTATGCAGCGCTTGCGGGCTCGACTTCGCGGCGTTCAATGTCGGCGACGGACCCGCGGCCTTCCTCATCCTCATCGTCGGCGCGATCGTGACCGGGCTCGCAATCTGGCTTGAGCTTGCCGCAGCCCCCGCCTGGTGGGTGCATCTGATCTGGATCCCGGTGACCGCGGGGCTGACGATCGCGGGCCTCCGGCTGGGCAAAGCCGCCTTGCTCGCTCAGGAATATGGCACCGAGGCTCGCGAAGGCAGGATCCGCCCGTGATCCGCCGGCTCCCGCTAATCCCGACCATCCTCGTTGTCGCCGCGGTTGCGGTGATGATCGGTCTTGGCCTGTGGCAACTCCGCCGCGCCGAGTGGAAGAACGGACTGCTCACCCAATATACGAACGCGGATCGCCTGCCGCCGATGGCCTGGCCCGCCATCCCCGCCGCTGACGGAGCGCTCCCATTGTTCCGCCATGCCTCCGGACTATGCCTTCGCCCGGTGGCCAAGAAAGCGGTTGCGGGGGCCAACCGGGCGGGCGAGACGGGCTACGTCTTCCTGCTCGATTGCGTCACCGGCGCCGAAGGGCCGGGGATGCGGGTCGAGCTTGGCTGGTCGCGCAACCCGCAGGCGCAATTCCGCTGGACCGGCGGCGCGGTCAGCGGGATCATCGCCCCCGACAAGGAGGCCCGGATCAGGCTGGTCGCGGACCAGGCGCCAGCGGGGCTTTTGCCCAGCGCCCGCCCGAGCCTGTCCGCGATCTCGAACAATCATCTGTTCTACGCGATCCAGTGGTTCGCTTTCGCCGCCATCGCGCTGATCATCTTCGCGCTCGCTCTGCGCGGCCAAAAGGCCAAGCCAGAATGATGGCGCTGACCACCCTCGCCAACGGCCTCCGGGTTGCGAGCCGGCCAATGGTGAGCATGGAGACGGTCGCGGTCGGGCTCTACACGGCGACCGGTTCGCGCCATGAGGACGAACGCCTCAACGGGCTCGCGCATCTGTTCGAACATATGGTGTTCAAGGGCGCCGGCGGGCGTTCCGCGCGCCAGATCAGCGAGGCGATCGAGGATGTCGGGGGCGACCTCAACGCCTCGACCGACCGCGAGCTGACCGCCTTTTACGCGAGCCTGCTCGCCGAAGACCTCGCCCTCGGGGTCGAGCTGATCGCCAATCTCGTCCGCCGCCCGCATTTCGAGCCGCGCCACCTCGCGCTCGAGAAAAAAGTCGTGCTGCAGGAGCTGGCGGAGGCGCGCGAAACCCCCGGCGACATCGTCTTCGACCACCTCCAGGAGGCGGCGTTCCCGGGCCAGCCGATCGGGCGCTCGGTGCTCGGGCACGAGGAGAGTATCGCGGCGATCAATGTCGACGATCTCGAGCGCTGGCG
>JANNDN010000295.1:0-2022 GCA_031387795.1 Sphingomonas sp. | reverse complement strand
CTATATCGGGCTTGGCGGAAGCGATGTGCGGCACCCGTTCCTGAGCGGAATCCCGACGGGCCAGGCCGTGCTCGACGCGGTCCGCGCGGCGCAGTCGGTGACCGGCGCCGGTGCGGGCAGGAGGTTCGCGGTGTGGGGCGAAAGCCAGGGCGGGCACGCGGCGCTGTGGACCGCGCAGGTGCAGCCGACTTACGCCCCCGATCTCGAGCTGGTCGGAGCGGTAGCAGCAGCGCCGCCGACCGACCTCAAGGCCAATTTGCGGCAAGCGCCGAACGCGACCGTGCGGACTTTCTTCACTGCCTACATCGGGCAGAGCTGGTCGGATCATTATGATATCCCGCTGTCGACCATCGCCGGGCCGCAATCACGCAGGATCATCGGCCGGCTGGCGCAAAAATGCATCACGCTCAACAGCAAGCCCAATTTGGCGACGATCGGGGGCATCCTCATCCTCCAGAACAATATGAAGACCACCGACATCGCCGCGATTCAGCCGTGGGCCGATCTGTCGGCGAGCAACAGTCCGCAGGTCGCCAAGTTCACCGTGCCGCTGATGATCGCGCAGAACCCGACCGACCAGCTGATCGCGCCGACGGTGACCCGGACCTACGCGCAGAAACTATGCGCCGCGGGGCAGGCGGTGCGCTGGGTCGACGTCAACGGATCGGGACACGCCACCACCGCCAAGGACAGCAGCGCGGCGAGCATTCAGTGGATCGCCGACCGCTTCGCCGGACGCCCGCCGCCAAGCGATTGCGCCGCGCTTCAGCGCTGAGCCGGCCGCGGCGCGGCTTGCGGCCCGAGCCAGGGCTTGCCACACAGCGCCGATGTTCGCGTTCCTGATTATGCTCGCCCAAGCGAGCGCCGGCCCGGCCTATCCTGCCCGCGGCGAAGTCCGCTCGCTTTTCTCGTCCGACGATTACCCCGAATCGGCGCTGTTGCTGGGACAGGAGGGAACAGCGCAAGCGCGGTTAACGGTCGGGGCAGACGGCCAGCCGACTGAGTGCGCGATTGTCCGATCTTCGGGCCACGAGGCACTCGACTTGGCGACGTGCAAGGTCTTGATGACGCGGGCCCGGTTCCGGCCGGCGCGTGACTCGGCGGGGCGGCCGATGGCGGACCAGATCGTCAGCCCGCCAATCAGCTGGCGGATCGAAGGCTACGAAATGCCGGTCGGCGCTTGGTCGAGCCGACTGATGGTGGTGTTCGACCGCAAGGACCAGCCGACCCTGTGCTCGGTCCAGTTCGGCGGGGCGCTGAAGAAGCATGAATCCTATATCGTCGATTGCGCGCGCCTCAAGGGGGCGGTCGAGGTTCCCGCCGAGCTGGCGCGCGGTTATGCCGGGCGCCAGCCGGTCATCATCTTCGACTGGCAGTTCGTGCCGCAGCCGGTGGCGTCGATCAATACGCCGAGGGACCTGACGCGCTTCCCGCTGATCAATCGCGAAGTGGCCCGGTTCGAGATCGGCGCGGACGGGCGCACCTCGTCATGCCGGCGGACGAAATCGGAAGGCGAAATCGGGCCGGCCACGGAAATCTGCCTGGCGACGGCCGGGCAGCGGTTCCGCCCCGATCGCAAGGGAGCGCGAACGCCGATCGCCGCAACCGCGACGAGGGCCACGTACGTCTATGTGAAATAGGCCGCGCCGTCAGGCGATCTCGCGGCCGATGAGCATGGCGCCGACGCGGTTCGAGCCGCCCTCGTAGAAGCCGACCTCATTATCCACCTCGCGCGGGTTGGCGAAGGTGCCGAAGATCATGTCGAACAGCGGCAGGTCGCCGTAATTGCGGGCATGGACTCCGCGCTCGTGGTGGAGGTTGTGGCTCTCTGGCCGCTGGATGAGATAACCGGCCCAGTGCGGAGTGCGGATATTGACGTGCTGGAACAGACCCATGAACGTCGCGACAATGTTGATGATGATCGCCGCCTCCGCGCTGATCCCGAAACCGACGACCAGCGCCAAGCTTCCGACCATGGTGAAACCCAAAGTGTCGAACGGGTGGAAATAGAGCGCGCCCCAG
>JANNDN010000057.1:0-2170 GCA_031387795.1 Sphingomonas sp. | reverse complement strand
GTGGACAGCATCTGGATTCAGGGCGGCAAGCGCCTCGAGGGCGAGATTCCGATTTCGGGCGCGAAGAACAGCGCGCTGACGCTGCTGCCATGCGCCTTGCTGACCGACCAGAAATTGACGCTCGGCAATCTGCCGCGGCTCGCCGATGTCGACAGCTTCGGCCACCTGCTCAACGAGCTCGGGGTTTCGACCAAGGTCGCAGGCGCGCGGCCGGGGCAGTTCAGCCGCCGCATGACCCTTCACGCCAAGCATATCGTCTCGACCGTCGCGCCTTATGACATGGTCCGCAAAATGCGCGCCTCGATCCTGGTCCTGGGACCGATGCTCGCGCGGATGGGCGAAGCGACGGTGTCGCTGCCCGGCGGCTGCGCCATCGGCGACCGCCCGATCGACCTCCATCTGAAGGCGCTCGAGGCATTGGGCGCGGAGATCGAGATCGCCGCGGGTTTCGTCAAAGCGGTCGCGCCCAAGGGACGGCTCAGCGGCGGCGAGTTCAGCTTCCCGGTGGTGTCGGTCGGGGCGACCGAAAACGCGCTGATGGCCGCGGTGCTCGCCACCGGCCGGTCGCAGTTGTTCAACGCAGCGCGCGAGCCCGAGATCATCGATCTGTGCAATTTGCTCGTCGCGATGGGCGCGAAAATCGACGGCATCGGCAGCGGGCATCTGATCATCGACGGGGTCGAGGCGCTCCACGGCTGCGACTATGACGTGATGCCCGACCGCATCGAGGCCGGCAGCTATGCCTGCGCGGCGGGGATAACGGGGGGCTCGCTCCACCTCGTCGGGGCGCGGCCCGAGGAAATGCTGGCGACCACCAACGTGCTCGTCCAGGCGGGGCTGGCGATCGAATTCACCGACCGCGGGATGCGGGTCAATGCGGACCAGCCGCTGAAGCCGATCGCGGTCTCGACCGCGCCCTTCCCGGGCTTCGCCACCGACATGCAGGCGCAATTGATGGCGATGCTGTGCGTTGCCGAGGGGCAAAGTTATCTCGAGGAAACGATCTTCGAGAACCGCTACATGCACGTGCCCGAGCTGCGCCGGATGGGTGCGGAGGTCGATGTTCACGGCCGCTCGGCGGTGGTGCACGGCCCGACCAGACTGACCGGTGCCCAAGTCATGGCGACCGACCTTCGCGCGTCGATGAGCCTGGTCCTCGCGGGGCTCGCGGCCGAGGGCGAGACCGAGGTGCTACGGGTTTATCATCTCGACCGCGGTTATGAGCGGTTGGAGGATAAATTGAGCGCGGTCGGAGCGACGATCGAACGGCGCGGGGCGAGCTAAGCCCTAGAGCATATCCAGCGCGTGCAGGCCGACCCCGACCAGTCCGCCGACCAAAGTGCCGTTGATGCGGATATATTGAAGGTCGCGCCCGACCGCGGCTTCGAGGCGGTTGGTGACGGTCTGCGCGTCCCAGCCGCGGATGGTGTCGCTGACCAGCTTGACGATCGATTCGCCATAGCTTGACGCCATGCCGACCGCGGCGCGGCGCGCGAACTGGTTGATCGCAGCGCGGATTCGCCGGTCCTGTTCGAGCGTCTGGCCCATCGAGCGAAGCACTTCGCCGAGCTTGCCCGCCATCACCGTGTCGGGGTTGCGAGCGGCCCGGATGACTGCCTCGCGCCCCTTCTGCCACAAAGTGTCGAGCCACATTCCGACCGATTGATTGTCGAGCAACTGATCCTTCATCGCCTCGACCCGTGCCCGCGTTTCGGGGCGGGTCTGGAGGTCGTTGGCGAGGCTGGCGAGTGCTTCCTCGACCTTCTGCCGCACCGGGTGCGTAGGGTCCTCGGCCATTTCGCTGGTGAGCTTGCGCATGCCATCGATGATCGAATCGGCGATCCGGGAGTCGAGCCCGGCGAGTTTGAGGATCCAATTGGCCTTCTTCTTGACCATCTCGCGAATGAGCGGCTCGTTGGCGTCAAGCGCTCGCGCGGTCCAGCGGATCGCGGCTTCGAGCATCGGCACGTGGCGGTCGTCGTTGATCGCCGAGGCCAAAGCGTGGCCGAGCAAAGGCGAGACCTCCATCTTGCGCAGCCGCGAGGAGATCGCGCCCTTGACGATCCCGCCCAGCCGCTCGTCGTCGAGGCTTTCGAAAATGTCGGCGATCAGCCGCGAGGCGCCGCCGCGGATCCGCGTGCCCTCGCCCTCGGGGGTCTTGAGGAAGCGC
>JANNDN010000341.1:0-6294 GCA_031387795.1 Sphingomonas sp. | reverse complement strand
TGCCCCTTCCGCCGCCGCCGGGCTGGAGCCGCGGCGCCAATGCATGATGGCTCGGATTGCTAGCCCCGCGCCGAGCAGGACCAGCGACCACAGCCCCGCCTCGAGGCCGATCCCGTACGTCGCAAAGGCGATGAACAGGATCGCGGTCGCGATGATGACCCGCGGTCCGGCGCCCTTGTCGAGCTTCCACGCGGCCAGAGCGGCGGTGAGATAGACGATGATCACGGCCGCGGTCGACAGCAGGATGATGAAAGTGAACAGCCCCGCAGTGTCGCGGCTGCTGTTGGCAAGGAGGAGCAGGATGCTGAGACCGCTGCCGACCATTTGGGCGACCACCGGCGTATTGACCCCGCGGGTTTTCGCCATGACCGCGGGCAAATCGCCGCGCAAGGCCATGGCATAGCCGAGTTCGCCGGTTCCGAGGATCAGCCCGTTGAGGCAGCCGATCGCGGCGACCGCGATGGTCAAGGCGGCGAAGGTCGCGGCGCCCTGGCCCCAATGGGACACCAGAGCATCGGCGAACGGGGCCGGGGACGAGGCGACGACATCGGCGGGAAGCAGCAGCTGGATCGCGGTCCCGGCGACGAGGTACAATGCGACCACGAACGCCGTTCCGCCCAACAGCGCGCGGGGAATTGTCCGGCTGGGATCGCGGACTTTTCCGACCGGAGTCGTGGCGCTTTCGAAACCGGTGAAGGCGAAAAAGGTCAGCGCGGTCGCCGCCGCGATATTGGCGAAATTGACCGGCAGCGCGGGCAGCGGCTCCAACGCCACGCCGCTCGCCCCGCGCTCGAGGAACAGCCAGATGACGGCGAGCAGCGGCAGCAATTTGATCGCCACCGTCACGATCGAAAATCCGCCGACCGCTCGCACCCCGATGGCGTTGATCGCGGTCAGGACGACCAGCCAGCCAATTGCGAACAGCAGGACCCCGGTCTGGCCGCCGAAATCGACTCTGGCAAAGGACAAAGCCGAAGCGGCGCCGATCGCCACCGAAGCCTGCGCGACCCAGTTGGAGACCCAGAAGCTCCACGCCACGAGGAAGCCCACGGTCGGCCCGAATTCGCGCTCGACATTGGCCTGGATGCCGTCGCCGCTGAGCCGCGACAATCGCGCCAGGCCATAGACGATGCACAAAACGCCGATGCCGCTGACGACCCAACCGATCAGCGCGTTGCGGCCAAGCGGCGCGAGGCTCACCGGAAGCATGAAGATGCCCGAACCGATGATCGTCCCGACGACCAGCGCGCTGGTCATCCAGATGCCGATCATCTGCGGCTTGGCTTGGTCGTTCATCGGCTGCTCCCCCCGGACTTGGCAGGAGCCCGGTCCCGGCCTAGTTCGCGCGGCAGGCTAGACCAACGGGGGTGAGGATGCGCGCGTTTATTTTCCCGGGACAGGGCAGCCAGGCGGTCGGCATGGGCGCCGCGCTGGCCGAGGCTAGCCGGACCGTCCGCGACACCTTCGCGGAGGTCGACGAGGCGCTCGGGCAGAATTTGTTCAGACTGATGCGCGACGGGCCCGAGGACGCGCTCAAGCTGACCGAGAATGCGCAGCCCGCGATCATGGCGCTGTCGCTGGCGGTGTTTCGTTCGCTGACCCGCGATGGCGGAGTGAGCCTGGAAAAGGCCGCGAACTTCGTTGCCGGTCATTCGCTCGGCGAATATTCGGCGCTGTGCGCGGCGGGATCGTTCGACCTCGCGACCGCCGCCAAACTGCTCAAGCTGCGCGGCCAAGCGATGCAGGCGGCGGTTCCGGTCGGGCAGGGAGCGATGGCGGCGTTGCTCGGCGCCGACCTCGAGCTGGCGACACGCATCGCCGAGGCCGCGGCCAAGGGCGAGGTGTGCACCGTCGCCAACGACAATGATCCGTCGCAGGTGGTGATCTCGGGCGCCAAGGCCGCAATCGACCGCGCGGTGGAAATGGCCAAGGAGATGGGGGCGAAGCGCGCGGTGTTGCTGCCGGTCAGCGCGCCGTTCCATTGCCCGCTGATGCAGCCCGCCGCGGACGCCATGGCCGACGCTTTGAGCTATGTCGTGGTCGCAGCTCCGGCGGTGCCGCTCTACGCCAATGTCACCGCCGAGCCGACGAGCGACCCCGACACCATCCGCAATCAACTGGTCGAACAGGTCACCTTTATGGTCCGCTGGCGCGAAAGCGTCGCCAACATGGCTGCAGCAGGGGTCGAGGATTTCGTCGAAGTCGGCGGCAAGGTCCTCGGCCCGATGGTCAAGCGCATATCGCCCGACGCAAGGGTCACAAGCCTGGTTGGCATCGAGGATATCGAGGCGCTGGCGAAGGATATTTGAATTTCACGCGGAGACGCGGAGACGCGGAGGGTGCGGTTGAAGGACATCGATGCGATCAGCGGCGATGTGGTGGACGTTGCCTTGGGCATCCACCGAAAGCTTGGCCCGGGATTGCTGGAAAGCGTTTACGAGGTTTTGCTGGCGGCAAAGCTGGAGCAGCTTGGCTATGCGGTCGAACGGCAAAAGCGGATTGGGATCGAATATGAGGGTATCCGATTTGACAACGCTTTTCGGATCGATCTGTTAGTCGACGAGCGATTGCTCGTCGAGATCAAGTGCGTCGAGGCCCTCAACAAGGCGCACATGAAGCAGCTTTTGACCTACCTGCGGCTAACCCAGCAACCTGTTGGGCTGTTGATCAATTTCGCCGGCGCTACGCTGAAGGAAGGGATCAAGCGGATCGTCAACGATCACGTGTCCTCCGCGTCTCCGCGTCTCCGCGTGAATCAATCTGAAGGACAACAGGATGTTTGATCTATCGGGAATGACCGCGTTGGTGACTGGCGCCAGCGGGGGGCTTGGGAGCGCGATTGTTACCGCGCTCGTCGAGCAGGGCGCGAGCGTTGTGGTGTCGGGGTCGAATGCGGGCAAGCTCAAGGCGTTCGCGGACGGGTTCGGGGGCAAGGCGGTGCCGCTGGTGTGCGACCTTTCCGACAGTGGGGCGGTCGACGCGTTGGTTCCTCAGGCGGTCGAGGCGCTGGGCGGCAAGCTCGACATTCTCGTCAACAACGCCGGAGTGACCCGCGACAACCTCCTGATGCGGATGAAGGACGAGGAGTTCAGCGACGTCATCAAGGTCAATCTCGAGGCCGCTTTCCGACTCATGCGCGCTGCGGCGAAGCCGATGATGAAGGCGCGCTTCGGCCGGATTATCTCAATTGCCTCGGTGGTCGGTCTCACCGGCAATCCGGGTCAGGCCAATTATGTTGCGTCCAAGGCGGGCCTCATCGGCATGACCAAGGCGGTGGCGCAGGAGCTGGCGAGCCGCGGCATCACCGCCAATGCGATCGCGCCGGGCTTCATGACCTCGGCGATGACCGAAGCGTTGAATGACCAGCAGCGCGCGGCGATCCTCTCGCGGATCCCGCTCGGCGCAATGGGCAGCGGCGCGGATATCGGCGCGGCGGCGGTTTACCTAGCGTCAAGGGAGGCGGGCTACGTCACCGGCCAGACGATCCATGTCAACGGCGGGATGGCGATGCCGTAACGCACGAATCCACCGTCTTTACTTGGACTTGGGAAGGGAGGCGGACCCCGGATCGAGTCCGGGGTGACGAACGCGGGTCGAGCCTTGTTCACCCGATTTCGCCACCTATATCCCCTTCAACATTGAAATCGTTGCGGGCGCGCAAGCGTTCGCGACCGGGGCATTTTGAGAGAGGGAAGATATGGCCAAGGTCATCGGCATCGACTTGGGCACGACGAACAGCTGCGTCGCCGTCATGGAAGGCGGAAAGCCCAAGGTAATCGAGAATTCGGAAGGCGCGCGCACGACGCCTTCGACGGTTGCGTTCACCAAGGATGGAGAGCGCCTGATCGGTCAGCCGGCCAAGCGCCAGGCGGTGACCAATCCCGACAATACCATTTTCGCGGTCAAGCGCCTGATCGGCCGCCGGTTCGACGATCCGATCACCAAGAAAGACACCGAGCTGGTGCCCTACAAGATCGTCAAGGGTCCCAATGGCGACGCCTGGGTCCAGGCCGGGGGCAAGGATTACAGCCCGTCGCAGGTCAGCGCCTTCATCTTGCAGAAGATGAAGGAAACCGCCGAGGCCTATCTGGGCGAGAACGTCACCCAGGCGGTGATCACCGTTCCGGCTTATTTCAACGACGCCCAGCGCCAGGCGACCAAGGACGCCGGCCAGATCGCGGGCCTGGAAGTGCTGCGCATCATCAACGAGCCGACCGCGGCGGCGCTCGCCTACGGCCTCGACAAGGACGAGGGCAAGACGATCGCGGTCTATGACCTTGGCGGCGGCACCTTCGACGTCTCCATTCTCGAGATCGGCGACGGCGTGTTCGAAGTGAAGTCGACCAACGGCGACACCTTCTTGGGCGGCGAGGATTTCGACGCCAAGATCGTCAATTATCTGGCCGACAAGTTCAAGGCCAAGGAGAATATCGATCTCCGCAGCGACCGCCTTGCGCTGCAACGGCTCAAGGAAGCCGCGGAAAAGGCCAAGATCGAGCTGTCCTCGGCCCAGACGACCGAGGTCAACCAGCCGTTCATCACCGCGCGCATGGAAGGCGGAGCTTCGACCCCGCTCCATCTGGTCGAGACGATCAGCCGCGCCGACCTTGAGAAGATGGTCGCCGACCTCGTCACCCGCACCATCGATCCGTGCAAGAAGGCGCTCAAGGACGCCGGACTGACTGCCAAGGACCTCGACGAAGTCGTGCTGGTCGGCGGAATGACCCGCATGCCGCTGGTGCGCGAGCGGGTGAAGGATTTCTTCGGCAAGGAGCCGCACGTCGGCGTCAACCCGGATGAAGTCGTCGCCATGGGCGCGGCGATCCAGGCGGGCGTCCTTCAGGGCGACGTCAAGGACGTCCTGTTGCTCGACGTCACGCCGCTGAGCCTCGGAATCGAGACTTTGGGCGGGGTGTTCACCCGCCTGATCGACCGCAACACCACCATCCCGACCAAGAAGAGCCAGGTGTTCTCGACCGCTGAGGACAATCAGAATGCGGTGACGATCAGCGTCTATCAGGGCGAGCGCGAAATGGCCCGCGACAACAAGTTGCTGGGCCAGTTCAACCTCGAGGGCATTCCCCCCGCGCCGCGCGGCGTGCCGCAGGTCGAGGTCACGTTCGACATCGACGCCAACGGCATCGTCAACGTGTCCGCCAAGGACAAGGGCACGGGCAAGGAACAGCAGATCCGCATCCAGGCTTCGGGCGGGCTCGCCGATGCCGACATCGACAAGATGGTCAAGGAAGCCGAGCAGTTCGCCGACGAGGACAAGAAGCGCCGCGCCGAGGCCGAGGCCAAGAACAATGCCGAAAGCCTGATTCACTCGACCGAGCGCCAGCTGGCCGAGCATGGCGACAAGGTGTCGGCCGACGTCAAGACCGAGATCGAGACCGCGCTCGCCGAAGCCAAGACCGCGGTCGAGGGCGGTGACGCCGACGACATGCAGCAGAAGACCGCTGCCTTGACCCAGGCGGCGATGAAGCTCGGCCAGGCGATCTACGACCAGCAGCAGCAGTCCGAAAGCGGCGCGTCCGCTGCGGGCGAGGCCGATGCCGGCGAGAGCACACCGACCGAGGAAGCGCCGGCTGGCGACGAGGATGTAGTCGACGCGGAATTCTCCGAGGTCGACGACGAAACCAAGCAGTGATGCGCGACCGGTGCTGTCCTTCGATACACGCCTTCGACAGGCTCAGTCGCTACTCAGGACGAACGGCAACTCTATATCCGTTCGTGCTGAGTAGGCATTGAGCGAAGTCGAAATGCCGTATCGAAGCATGGTTTCGGCTCGGACTGAAGTGACCGTCGGGATAACCGCGCATTATGGCTGACCAGGATTTCTACCACACCCTGGGCATTCAGCGCGGCGCCGACGACGCCGCGATCAAGGCCGCCTATCGCCGGCTGGCCAAGGAATGCCATCCCGACCGCCACGGCGGCTGTCCCGACCAGGAAGCCAGGTTCAAGTCGGTCAGCCAGGCCTATGACGTGCTCAAGGACCCGCAGAAGCGCGCCGCCTACGACCGCTTCGGCCACGCCGCGTTCGCCAATGGCGGCGGGGGTGGTGGCGGTGGCGATCCCTTCGGGCAGGCCGGGTTCAACGGCTTTTCCGACATCTTCTCGTCGATCTTCGGCGAGTTCATGGACCAGCGCGGGCAGCGCCAGAACGCGTCCCGCGGGGCCGATTTGCGCTACGACCTCGAACTCGGGCTCGAGGAAGCGTTTGGCGGGGTCGAGCGGACGGTCGAGCTCAACGCACTGGCGCGCTGCCCGGGCTGCGAGGGCCGCGGCTGC
>JANNDN010000310.1:0-2284 GCA_031387795.1 Sphingomonas sp. | reverse complement strand
TCGGCCATCGAGCTGATCAGGAACACCACCCACATCGGGAACAGCAGCGGGTTGAACGCGAAACCGTTGAACAGGCCGAGCACGTGGCCGGTCTGCGCGGTGACGATCTGGGTGATGTTGAAGGTGCCCGCGTAGAGCACGACGCAGATCAGGACGAAGCCGATCGACACCTCATAGCTGACCATCTGCGCCGCGGCGCGGATCGCCGAGAAGAACGGATATTTGGAGTTGGATGCCCAGCCCGCGAGGATCACGCCATAGACCCCGAGCGAACTCGCCGCGAGGACGTAGAGCAATCCAACATTGATGTCGGCGACTACCACGCCGGGCTGAAACGGGATCACGGCCCACACGATCAAAGCGACGGTAAAGGTCAGCACCGGCGCGATCAGGAACAGCCCCTTGTTGGCGCTGGTCGGGATGATGGTTTCCTTGAGGAATACCTTAAGACCGTCGGCGAAGGACTGGAGCAAGCCGAACGGCCCCACCACATTGGGCCCGCGGCGAAGCGCGATCGCGGCCCAGATCTTGCGGTCGGCGTAAATGATCATCGCCACCGCGAGCATCAGCGGAAGCGCGATCAGGAGGATGCCGATGACGGTGGCGAGGAACCACGCCCATTCGAAGGTGAGGCCCCAGGATTGGAAGGCGGCGGTCATTCCGCCGCCTCTCGGAACTCGAGCCCGTGGCCGAGCTCTTGCGAGCAGCGCTGCATCGTCGGACTATGGCGGCAGATGGCGTTGGTGAGCCAGAAGTCGCGGACCGCGTAGCCGACGGGGCCGCTGGCCTTGGCGTCGAGCTTCGGGGGTGCCCATGGGAGGTCGATCAGCCCCTCGCGCCCAAGCTCGGGATGGTCCGCGATCATCGCCTGGCGAAGCTCGTTGAAACTGTTGAATTGCAATGGCTTGCCGAGCAACTCTGATACCGCGCGGACAATCGTCCAATCCTCGCGCGCATCCCCCGGAGGGAAGGTCGCGCGCTCGGCGCGTTGCACCCGGCCTTCGGTGTTGACGAAGGTGCCGTGCTTCTCGCTATAGGCCGCGCCCGGAAGCACCAGATCGGCCTGGCGTGCGCCGGCATCGCCGTGGTGGCCGATGTAGACTTTGAATGCGCCCTTGAAGCTGGTTTCCGCGAGCTCGTCCGCGCCGAGCATCAGCACCAGCTCGGGCTTGGCGGCTTCGAGGTCGGCGAGTCCGCCCTTCTGCCCGAAACCGAGGATCAACCCCGCCATCCGCGACGCCGAGGTGTGGACAACGTTGAACCCGTTCCAGCCATCGCGCACGACATTGAGCTCGCCTGCCGCCTTGAGCGCGGCGCCCAATGCTCCGGCCGCGAGCGCCCCGGGACCGACGATCAGCGCCGGTTTCAGGGCCTTCTCGAACACCTCCGCGGCGTCTTTGGGCAGCTTGCCGAGCAGGTTCAAATCCTCGCCGAGCCAGGTGACCGCCAGGCCAAGATCGACCTCGGGCCCGATCGCGAACACGCGCCCGCCCTTCTTCGCGACCTTGCGCACACGGGTCGCGATCAGCGGCGCTTCCATGCGGATGTTCGAGCCGACGAGGAGCACCGCGTCGGCCTCCTCGATCCGAGCGATGGTCGAATTGAACGCGACCGCCGACAGGCTCGTCACGTCATAATCGAGCCCGGTCTGCCGCCCCTCGAGCAGGGTCGATCCCGACTGCGCGAGCAGTGCCTTGGCCGCGTACATGGTCTCGGCGTCGAGCAAGTCGCCGGCCACCGCCGCCACTTTCGCTCCCGCCGCCTTGAGCCGCTTGGCGAAAATGGCGAGCGCCTCGTTCCAGTCGGCCGCGCGCAGCTTGCCCGACTTGTCGCGCACCCACGGCCGGTCGAGCCGCCCGCGCACCAGCGCGTCGGCGTGGTGCCGCGTCTTGTCCGAAATCCACTCCTCGTTGACGTCGTCGTTGATGCGCGGAAGGATCCGCATCACCTGCCGCTGTCGAACGTCGAGGCGGATGTTCGAGCCGACCGCGTCCATGACGTCGATCGAAGGCACCTTGCGCAGCTCCCACGGCCGGATCTCGAAGCTCTGCGGCTTCTGCAGCAGCGCCCCGACCGGGCACACATCGGCGAGGTTGCCCGACAATTCGCCGCTCACCGCTCGCTCGAGGTAGGAGGTGATCTGGCTGTCCTCGCCGCGGTAGAGCATGCCGATCTCGTCGACGCCCGCGACCTCGGAGGAGAAGCGGATGCAGCGCGTGCACTGGATGCAGCGGGTCATCGCGGTCTTGATCACCGGGCCCATATATTTGTCGTCGACCGAGCG
>JANNDN010000299.1:0-3606 GCA_031387795.1 Sphingomonas sp. | reverse complement strand
CGACAGCGCCGGGACGATCGCGTCGCCCTTCCAGCCCTTGAACAAATCGCCGGAGTAAATGAGCAGCCCGCCGGGCGAGATCGACGGATTCCACCACACCTTGGGCGGCTCGAAGCCGTCGCCGGCCTGGTGATCGGGGATGTCGCGCCCGTCATAATGCGAGCCGTTGGATGCCTTGGGCCAGCCGTAATTGCGGCCAGGCAAAATGAGGTTGAGCTCGTCCCCGCCCCGCGGCCCCATTTCGGTCGACCACAGCCGCCCGTCGGGGGCAAAGGCGACGCCGAGCAGATTGCGATGCCCGATCGACCAGAATTCGCGCGCGATGCCACCGCGCGACGCCCACGGATTGCCGGGCGCTGGCTGGCCCTCCTTGGTCAGCCGCAAGACCTTGCCGAGGTTGCCGCCCAAGTCCTGCGCGGGGTCGAATTTCTGGCGCTCGCCCGAGGTCAGGAAGAGAAATTGGCCATCCGGAGAGAAAGCGATGCGGTGTGAAAAGTGTCCGCTCCCGCCGACCTTCGGCTGTTGGCGCCAGATTATGCGGAAGTCCTCTAGCCGCGGCTGGCCCTTGCCGAGGATCAGACTGCCAAAGCCAAGTGCCGCTCCGCTGGTGCCGTCTTTGCCGCCTTCGACAAAGGTCAGATAGATGCGGTGGTTGCCCGCGAAATCCGGGTCGGCAACGACGTCGCCGAGCCCGCCCTGCTCTTTAACCACGGCCTGCGGGACACCCGCGACCGCCTGCTTCTGCCCGCTCCTGGTATCGACCAGCCACAGCCGGCCCTCGCGCTCGCTGACCAGCGCGGCGTTGGTCATCCGAACCCCGCTGCCGGGGAGGAAATCCATCGCCCATGGCGACGTGAAGGTCGCCACCTCAGTGATCGCAAACGGGCGCTTGGCGATTTCGGCCGCCGGGACGTTGGCGGCCGAGCAGGCGCCTGCCGCCAAGGCCGCTGCACCTTGCAATAACCAGCGCCTCATCCACATTGCCTTGGCCTCCGTATCGTTTGTCGCGGGCGCGCCCGCGTCCTCCTGCCGAAGGTTCGCGATGCCTGCACCACGATTACTCTCGCTCGCGACCGCGGTTCCACCGTACGTTCTCGAACAGGACGAGGCGAAGGCGATCGGCCGCCGCGCCTTTACCGGCCGGGCGGCGCTGTTCGAGCGGCTGTCGGGCGTGTTCGACAATGCCGATATCGCGCGCCGTCACCTCGTCGCTCCGGCCGAATGGTACGAGCGCCACCACGGCTGGGCCGAGCGCAACCGCGTCTATTTGGAAGCGGCGGAAGCTTTATTCGAAGAGGCCGCGTTGGCCGCGATCGAGCGCGCCGGGCTGACTCCCGCGGACATCGACGGCGTCGTCACCGTTTCGACCACCGGCATCGCGACCCCCAGCCTCGAAGCGCGGGTCGGTCCCAGGATCGGCTTTCGCTCGAACGTTCGCCGGATCCCGATGTTCGGGCTCGGGTGTGCCGGAGGAGCGAGCGGGCTCGCCACAGCAGCGCGGCTGGCGGCGACTGAGCCGGGCAGCAACTGGCTGATGGTTGCGATCGAAACCTGCTCGATCTCGATCCGCCTCGACAGCGCCGACCCCGCGGCGATCGTCGCCACCGCCTTATTCGGCGACGGAGCGGCAGCCGCAATCGTTCGCGCCGGCGACGGCGGCGGCCTCGCGCGGATCTCGGGGTCGGCCGAGAAATTGTGGCCCGACACTTTGGGGATCATGGGCTGGCGGGTCGAGGATCCCGGGCTCGCAGTCGTGTTCGACCGCGCCATCCCGCCCTTCGTCGAGGCGCAACTCGCCGGGGCGGTCGACGAAATGTGCGCTGACCTCGGCGCGGTCAGGGCCGACATCGACCGCTTTTGCTGCCACCCTGGCGGGGTCAAGGTGCTGAGCGCGATCGAAACCGCGCTCGATTTGCCGCAGGGCGAGCTCAACCTCGAGCGCGAAGTGCTCCGCGAATATGGCAATATGAGCGCTCCGACGGTGCTGTTCGTCCTCGAACGGCTACTTGAAAACCCGCTTCCGGCGAAGACGCTGATGACCGCCTTCGGGCCCGGTTTCACCTGCTCGGGATTGCTGCTCGAAGCCGCATGAACCTCGGCGTCCTGATCCTCGCACTGGTCACATTCCAGCGACTGGCCGAACTGCCGTGGGCCGCGGCCAACACCCGCCGGCTGCTGGCCTTCGGCGGACGCGAAGTGGCGGCGGGCCATTATCCCGCGATCGTTCTGGTCCATGCCCTTTGGCTCGCATCCTTGTGGTGGCTAGCACCCGACAGGCCAGTCAGCCTTCCGCTGCTGTGCCTGTTCGCGCTGGTCGAGCTCGCCCGCGTCTGGACACTCGCGACGCTCGGCCGACGGTGGACGACGCGGATCATCGTGGTGCCGGGCGAGCAGTTGGTCGCGCGCGGCCCCTATCGCCTCGTCAATCATCCCAATTACTGGATCGTCGCGGCCGAGATCGCGCTGCTGCCCCTCGTCTTCGGCCTGTGGCCGGTCGCGCTCGCGTTCACCCTGCTCAACGCGGCGATGATGTGGGTCCGGATCCGGGCGGAAAACGGGGCGCTCGGGCGCGGCTGAGACTATTGTTGCGACTCTCGGGCGAGGCGCCTATATCAACCTTCTCTCCTCGACATCGTCATTGGTGCTGAGGCTGGGGCCGCGAGGTCCCGGTCCGAGAGATGTTTTGAATTTCGAAAGCGCCGATGACTGACACCGCCGCACTGACCAGGATGATCGAGCCCGAGGCCCAGGCCCTTGGCTTCGACCTCGTGCGCGTGGCGATGATCGGCGGCGCCAGCGACCCGACGCTGCAGGTGATGGCCGAGCGGCCCGACACGCGGCAGCTCGACATCGCCGATTGCGAGGCATTGTCGCGGCGGCTGTCCGAACTGCTCGATGCCGAGGAGGAAGCGGGCCGCGATCCGATCCCCGGCGGCTACCGGCTCGAGGTCTCCTCCCCCGGGATCGACCGCCCGCTGACCCGGCTGCGTGATTTCTCGGACTGGCAGGGCCATGAGGCGCGGCTCAAGCTGTCCGAGACCGTCGACGGCGCGCGCCAGGTCACCGGCGACATCGCCGGCGTCGACGACAGCATTATCCGCATCACCGGCTCGACCGGCGAGCGCCGCATTCCCTTTAACGCGATCGCTTCGGCCAAGCTGGTCTTGACCGACCGACTGATCGCCGCCACCGCGCCCTTGAGCACCGAAGGCGCTGATTCCATCGAAGAAATCCAAGAGGACTGAAGATCATGGCCACCATTCCAGCCGCAGTCAGCGCCAACCGGGCGGAGCTCATCGCCATCGCCGACGCGGTCGCCCGCGAGAAATTGATCGACCGCGCCATCGTCATCGAGGCGATGGAGGACGCGATCCAGCGCGCGGCCCGCGCCCGCTACGGCGCCGAGAACGACATCCGCGCCAAGCTCGACGCCGAGACCGGCGATTTGCGCCTGTGGCGCGTGCTTGAAGTGGTCGAGGAGCCCGAGGATCATTTCAAACAGGTCGATCTGAAAGGCGCAAAGAAGCTCAAGCCGGACGCCGCGATGGGCGACTTCATCGTCGATCCGCTGCCCCCGATCGAGTTCGGCCGGATCGCCGCCCAGGC
>JANNDN010000284.1:0-2783 GCA_031387795.1 Sphingomonas sp. | reverse complement strand
GTGCAACGCGCCGGCGGCGTCAGTACGCGACGTCGGGCGGTGGAAGCGGAGGTCGACCCGGTGGCGGCGGGGGGACCTGACGTTGCGCGCGCGGTCGGGGCGCCGGCGGCGGGACCAGGTCGGCGGCCGCGCGCGAGTTGCGTGATACCGGGACGCGGTTGCCCTTGGCGTACATGCAGTCCGCATAGGCGGAGTCGTAGCGCTGCTGAACCGTCCAGCGCGCGTACTCCGCTTCGTTCGCGCCGACCGCCGAGCCCCCGAGCAGACCGAAGCCCGCGCCGACCGCAGCCCCCGTCGCGGGATCGCCCGCAGCGGCACCGAGCGCCGCACCACGTTTCTCCCGCACGCCGTCGAGCGCCGGACCCGAGGGTGGAGCGATGACGGCGGACCAGCTGCGCGATTGGGAAGTCCCGGAAGACCTGCTTCAGGCGCTGACCGGCCCGGCCTGACGAGCGCTTTCGGGCGGCCAGCTGGCCTCGAGCCGGGTGAGCCCGCGAAACAGCAAACCGCGCCAAGCCGGGTTCGCCGTATCGATCATCATCTGCGGAAGCCGGCGGGCCAGCGTCGAAAAAGCGATCGCGGTTTCCATCCGCGCCAGCTCCGCGCCGACGCAGAAATGGATTCCGCCCCCGAAGGACAGCGGCTTGGCCTCGGCGCGGCGAATGTCGAAGCGGTCGGGGTCAGTGAAGATGCGCGGATCGTGGTTGCCGCCCGCGATCATCAGCAGCACGCGCTGCCCCGCCTTGATCGTCTTGCCGTGCAATTGGTGGTCGGTGAAGGCGGTGCGATAGGTCGCGGTGAGCGAGCTTTCGAAGCGCAGAATTTCCTCCGCCGCACTCGCTGCGAGCGCAGGGTCCGCGACCAGCGCGTCCCATTGCTTGGGGTTGCGGTGGAGCGTGAGCAAGCCGTTGCCGATGATGTGCGCGGTGGTCTCGAAGCCGGCGCCGAACAGGCCGACCGCGACCGTCACCATCTCGCGCTCGGTGAGGCCCTTGCCGCCTTCCTCTCGCGCCTGGAGCAGCCCGGTCGCGAGATCGTCGCGTGGATCCTTGCGACGGCGGTCGAAAATCCCCCGGAAGAAGTCCTCCAGAAAGGTGATCTGGCGGTCGGCGAGGTCGAGTTCCTCGGGCGGTAGCGCGCGCATTTCGAGGACGAGAAAGCTGTCGGCGATGGCCTGATTGAGCTTCGACAGCAATGCGTCGTCGGCCTCTTCGCGGTCGATCCCGAGCATGTCGCACATCACCAAAGTCGGCAGCTTGTAGGCGAAGTCGTGGATCGCCTCCATTCGCCCCGAGGCCGAGACGCGATCGATCAGCTCGTCGGTAATCGCCTGGATTCGTGGCCGCATCGCCTGGACCCGGCGCATGTTGAGCGCCTGCGTGACCAGCCCGCGAAGCCGGGTATGGCGCGGAGGATCCTGATAGACGAACACCTCCGACAGCCAGCGGTAGGAGGGGTGGGCCATGACGTCGAAGTCGGCGCCGTAATAGAGCTGGATATTCTTGATGAAGTCGCCCTGGCCGAAATTCTCCCGGTCCATGACAATGTCGCGCACATCGTCGTATCGCGTCGCGATCCAGAACCCCAAGGGCGACCAGTGCAGCGGGTCGCTCTCGCGCAGCCGGTTGATCGCCGGATAGGGATCGGCGACCATCTCCGCATTTGCGGGATCGAGCGAGAAGGCGACGTCCGGCTCGGCGTGGATGGTTGCCATAAGCTTCACTCCTTGACGTAGACCGGGCGGAAGTTGGTGCCGTCGCGGACCACGCGAACGACATGCTCCCCGCCAAAATGCGCTGGCACCAGCAGCGCCTCGCGATCGACGACGGTGTCGAGCGTCGAGCGGCGGCTGTCGCGGGCCTGCCGTGGATCCTCGCAGAAGCGGCTGTTCCAGTCGGGTCGGTGGATCTGCATCGGATGGTGAACGATGTCGCCGACGAAGAAGGCGCTCTGCCCGGCAGACTCGAGTTCGAGCGCCATCTGCCCGGGGGTGTGACCGGGACGGGCGTGCAGGATCAGCCCCGGCGCGACCTCGTGACCGTCCCCGGCCCAGCTGACTCGACCCAGGGTGATGATCGGCTGGACGCTGTCTTCGAACACGCCGCTGTTGACGAACGCGCCCTGCTCGGTCGGCCTCGGTCCCGTCCCGTCCGGATCCCAATAATCGCGGTCGGCGAGCGGCATGACATATTGCGCGTTGCGGAACGTCGGCTCCCACCCCTGTTCGGTGCGCACCGTGTTCCATCCGACATGATCGATGTGCAGGTGGGTGCAGACGACGAGATCGATATCGCCAGGGTCGTAGCCCGTGGCCCGGAACCGGTCGAGGAAGTCGGTCTCGAGGTTGCCGAAGACCGGGATGCCCGGACGCTCCTTGTCATTGCCCGCGCCGGTATCGACCAGAATACGCTGATCGCCGGTGTCGATGATCCAGCTCTGCAGGACGCCGAAAATGCGGTCTTCGTCGGGCAAGTAGAATTCGGGCACGAACTCGGGTTCGCGCCGCTTCCATTCCGCTTCGTCATAGTCCGCGAACAGGAAGTCGGCGCTGGAGAAGCCGCCGCTCCATTCCTCGACCCTCGATATGACCGCGTTGCCGACGCGGAACCTGTCCATTCTTTACCTCCCGTGCCGGACCGTCCTCGTCAGAAGTTGAAGGCGGCGGTCACGCCATAAGTGCGCGGCGGGGCGAGCGAGCCGACGCGGACGAAGGCGAAAGTCGCGGCGGTCACGATCTCGTTCGCGACGACATATTCGTCGGTGATGTTCTTGACCCACGCGCC
>JANNDN010000281.1:0-10083 GCA_031387795.1 Sphingomonas sp. | reverse complement strand
ACATTAGCCGATTGGATCGTTCAATGTTGCGAATGGTCGTAGCTTTTAGCGCTATTCTGCCGGCCGGCCCCTATTCATCAGCAGTCTTCAACGGCGGTCGAGCGGCTCCAACCGGTTATAAATGAAGGCGATAAGCCCTCCCGCTATCAGCCCAAATCCAAGCGACCAGCACAATCCTTGAATCAGGGCCAGGCTGGAATTGATCTCGGCGCTCGTGAACAGCGCAAGATACATATGGGTAGCCGGACCGATCGGCAGGAACGCCCCCAGCCAGCAAAATACGTAGAAAATGCCTGCCGCTAACCCTCCTGTGAGAGCAAAGCGAAGGACGTTTGCCCTCCGGCTTGAACCGTTCGTTTGTGTCGTGGTGGCCATGGATGCCTCCCGTTGCCGGCGAAGCTCACGATCCGAGCGCCCGGTGACTGCATCATACCATAAGTGAGGTGATCAAGCGCGTGCGCAAACTTCGCTCTCGGATGCGGGTTTCGCGCGATGCTGGCGAAAATAGAGCCAGATGGTTGCGCTCATGACCGCCGCGAAGAAGCACCAAACCGAGATGAACCAGAACGAGAAGGCGTAAGCGGCAGTGAACGAGGCCAATGTTGCAGCGCCGAACCAGCGCACCGCGGCATGGCTCGACAGAAGCGAGCTGAAGCACGTTCCCAGCACATAAAGGCCGAGAATGGGCCCGATGTAAAAGTGGGGCGAATCGTAGAAAACGTGATGCCCGATAACCTTCGAGGTCGTCGGGTCCATGGCCCAGAAGTAGAGGAGATACACGCCCGAGAGAGATCCAGCGACGGCAAGCACCTTGAGCACGTTGCGGCGCCAAGGCACAGCTTCAAGAAGCAGCACCGCAATCGGCACGAATATTGGCCACAAGACGTGCGAGAACAGCGAATAGACGTGGGTCAATATCGAGTTGAGATGAGCCGACCCATCGGCAAACGTGAGCCAAAGACCTCCCTCGACGAGCTGCTGTAGGCCAAACAGCGCCGGGATGGATGCGTAAGGTAGTTCGGCAACCCGCTCCACGCGCCGAAGGGTCTGCGTACCGATGCCCAGGAGCACCGCTCCCGCCGTGAAACTTGCCGTCGCTGAAAAGCACATGGCGGCCCCCTGGCTACAATTGTACTCGTCGAAGCCGAAGCGAATTGCCGATCACCGCGACCGAGCTGAACGCCATCGCGGCGCCAGCAATGATCGGGCTGAGCAACAGTCCGAAAGTTGGATAAAGCACCCCCGCGGCGATTGGCACGCCGGCGACATTGAAGACGAACGAAAAGAATAAATTCTGCCGGATGTTTCGCATCACCTCTCGGCTGAGCTTGCGCGCTCGAATAATTCCACCGAGGTCGCCTTTGACCAGCGTTACGGCCGCGCTTTCCATCGCCACGTCGGTGCCGGTGCCCATAGCGATGCCGACATCGGCCGCGGCTAGCGCCGGAGCGTCATTGATCCCGTCGCCAGCCATCGCAACGCGACGACCCTCGCCGCGTAGGCGCTCGACGACCGCCTGCTGTTGCTGTGGAAGAACGTCGGCCATGACCTCGTCGATGCCGCCAACCTGACGTGCAACCGCCTCTGCCGTACGGCGGTTATCCCCGGTCATCATCACGATCCGCAGGCCGGCCCGCCGTAGCGCAGAAACCGCCTCCACGGCGCTGTCCTTAATGGGGTCGGCAACGACGACCAGACCAGCAAGCCTGCCATCGATCGCGACGAACATTACGCCTTGCCCTTCGGCGCGAAACCGATCGGCGTCGTTCTCCAGCGATTGCGCATCAATTCCCATGTCAGTCAGCAGTGCCGCGTTGCCAAGTGCGACCGCGTGCCCGTCGGCGGTACCGGACACGCCTTTGCCGGTGTGCGAGGAGAATTCGCTGGCGTCGGAAAGGCCAAGGCCACGGTCCTCGGCACCTGCAACGATGGCGGCTGCCAGTGGATGCTCGCTGCCTTTCTCAAGTGCCGCTGCGAGCCGCAGAACGTCTGCTTCGTCGAAGTCTGGCGCTGGCCGGACCTCAATCAGCTTTGGTTTGCCCACGGTAAGCGTGCCCGTCTTGTCGACCACGAGCGTGTCGACCTTCTCCATCAGTTCCAGCGCTTCGGCATTTTTTATCAGCACGCCCGCGCCGGCGCCGCGGC
This sequence comes from Sphingomonas sp., assembly GCA_031387795.1. Taxonomy (GTDB): domain Bacteria; phylum Pseudomonadota; class Alphaproteobacteria; order Sphingomonadales; family Sphingomonadaceae; genus Sphingomicrobium. Next base: position 7,938 of record JANNDN010000281.1, on the reverse strand, counting down.
CGGTGCCGACCATGATCGACATCGGTGTGGCGAGACCGAGCGCGCAGGGGCACGCGATGATGAGTACCGCAATGGCGTTGACGAGCGCATGGCTGAATCGCGGCTCCGGCCCGACCAATGACCAGGCCGCGAAAGTGGCAACCGAGATCAACACAACCGCCGGGACGAACCATCCCGACACCTGATCGGCGAGCTTCTGTATAGGTGCTCGAGACCGCTGTGCTGCCGACACCATGCGGACGATCTGCGCCAGCATCGTGTCATTGCCGACCCGCTCCGCTCGCATCAGCAGGCTCCCGGTTCCGTTAACCGTCGCACCGGTCAGCTTGTCACCAACTAGTTTTTCGACCGGCATCGGCTCGCCGCTGATCATCGCTTCATCGACTGCGCTGTGGCCTTCCACCACGATGCCATCCGTGGGTACTTTCTCGCCAGGACGCACCCTTAAGATGTCGCCAATTTGGACATGCTGAAGCGGAACGTCTTCCTCGGTTCCATCGCCCCCCACACGGCGCGCGCTCTTGGGCGAAAGGCCGAGCAATGCCCGTATCGCTCGGCCAGTCGCGTAGCGGGCACGAAGTTCGAGAACCTGTCCGAGGAGCACCAACGTTGTGATGGCAGCAGCGGCTTCGAAATAGACGGGGACCATACCCTGCATTGTGTGGAGAGAGGGAGGGAAAGCCCCGGGAGCGATCGTTGCTATTAGACTGTAGGTGTATGCGGCACCGACCCCGAGACCGATCAGGGTGAACATGTTGAGATTGCGGGTTCTCAATGAAGCCCAGAACCGCTCAAAGAATGGCCAGCCTCCCCAAAGGACGACAGGGGTGGCAAGCGCAAGCTGTAGCCAAATCAATTGACGCATCGGGAGAGGCTCCCAACCAGCCAGCTCCGTAGCCATGACGAGCACCACCAGTATCGCGGAAAGAACCGCGCTGCCCCAGAAGCGCCGGGTCATGTCGATCAACTCTGGGTTCGGGCCGTCTTCGAGGCTCGGCTCCAGCGGTTCCAGGGCCATTCCGCAAATCGGGCAGTTCCCCGGTTGCGACCGGCGGATTTGCGGGTGCATTGGACAGGTCCAGACCGTCCCGTTCATTCGACTATCGACTCGGCCCCCGTGCGTGGCTCTCCCGCCGAAGGATCATGCTGGTGGCAATGCGCGTCGCGCAGGTCAGTCATGACGGGTGGTCTACGCGTTGGGTTAGCCGAACGCCATGTTCGCTTTCCACCTGAAGCAGCCACATCAAAAGAAACGTGGAATTAACCGCTTGCGGTCATTGCTTGCTGCCATGCAGGGCGCCGCCGCCCGTTCGTCCCCCGCTTTGGCACCGGGACGCGCGGACATTTCGATCATTGGGTCGCTCGCACAGGCGGGCGCCAACAGCGATTTCATCAACGCTTTGCCGATCGCCGCCGGCGTTTTCTCGTTGCATGGCGACAAATTGTGGGTCGAGGTCGTCAACGACCGCTTCCACACCCTTGCCGGGTGCCACGGCGACCCGGCGAAGTTCGTCGATTCCTTTCATCATTATGCCGATGGAGAAAGTGGCGCGTTCCTGCGCGCCTTCATGGCCGACCCGGGGGCCGCGCCTGACGAGCGCGACGTCCTGGAAGGCGACGGGGTCACGCGCAAATTCTACAAGCTCAAGCTGGCCCCGCTGAGCCCGGCCGCGGACGGCGCGGCGCGGTGCCTGCTCAGCGTCGTCGACCGCACCCCCGAACTGGAAGCGGAGCGGACGCTGCGCGCGGAAATGGTTCGCGACAGTTTGACGGGCCTGCCCAATCGGCTGGCCTTTTCCGAGGCGCTCGAGCGGATCGGCGAGACCGCTGAGCCAGGGACCGAGCATGCCGTGCTGGTCGTCGACATCCTGCGCTTCTCGCGGATCAACGAGAGCCTTGGGGCGATGTCGGGCGACGAGCTGTTGATCACCTTCGCCCGGCGCCTGATCTCCGCCCTGCGCGCGGGCGACGTTCTCGCCCGCACCGGCGGCAATGAGTTCGGGATTCTCGTCACCCTGCGTAACGGGCTGGCCGATGCAATCCAGGCGGCCGACCGCATCCAGGAAGTAATGGAAGCGCCGTTCCGGCTCAGCGATCTGGAATTCCGGGTCGAATGCGCGATCGGAATCGCGATGCTGCAGCAGGGACAGGATCGCGAGGATCTGTTTCGCAACGCCCAGTTCGCGGTCAAGCAGGCCAAGACCGCGGGTCATCCGCAAGTCTATGAAATGCGGAAAGCGACCGAGGCACGGCGCCGTTTTTCGATCGAAACCGAGCTTCGCCGTGCGATCGAGCGCGACCAGCTGACGCTTTCCTACCAGCCGCTGGTCGATCTGCGCAGCGGCGAAGTTGCGGGGTTCGAGGCGCTCGCCCGCTGGATGCACGAGGATCGCGGCGAAATCAGCCCCAGCGAGTTCATTCCGGTGGCCGAGGAATCGGGCCTCATCCTGACGCTCGGCCGCTGGGCGATGGGCCAGGCGACGCGCACGCTCGCCGGGTGGGACCACGAGGCGGGAACCACCTTGCCATTCTACGTTGCGGTCAACCTCTCCGCACTGCAGGTCGCGCGCGACGATGTCGCCGGGATGGTCGAAGCCGCGCTGCGCGAATCCGGAATAGCCGGGAGCCGCCTGACCCTCGAGCTCACCGAAAGCTCGATCGTCCAGGATCCCGACCGTGCGACGCGCGTGTTCAATGCGCTCAAGGATCTCGACGCGACGGTCGCGATGGACGATTTCGGAACCGGTTACTCGAGCCTCGCCTACCTCCAGCGGCTGCCGATCGACGTGCTCAAGATCGACAAGCGCTTCGTCAGCGGGATGATGACCGATCAGGATTCGGTCGCCATCGTCCGCGCGGTACTAAGCCTGGCCGAAGCGCTCGGCATGTCGACCACCGCCGAGGGTATCGAATCGGTCGAGCTGGCGATGACGCTGGCGACGCTCGGCTGCTCGTCCGGCCAGGGCTTCCATTTCGCCGAGCCATTGCCCGCCAACCAGGCGCTCGACTTCTGGCGCGGGCGATGCCGGGCGGAGGCCGCGCCGGTCACTCCGCGCGGCTGACTTCCTCCGCGATGATCGCTTCCAGCGCGGCGCCGCTGGGAAACCCCTGATCGACCCAGCGCTGTTCGATTCTCCGCAAAGTCCGTGCGACCGCGGGCCCTTTCGCAAGGCCCCGCGCGATGAGGTCGCCGCCGCCGAGCGGCAGGCGGGGCGCTGTCCAGTCCGCTATTCCGCGCGCTTCGTCGGGCTTGCCGGCGAGGAGCAGGCGATCGACCGCCCCAGCACCGCCGAGCTGATACGCCAGGGTCCGCGGATTGACCCCGCCGTCGGGCTCAGCCGCGGAGACGAGGCGGCTCTTTGCCTTGTTCGACAGGCGCAGCCGTGCCGCGACATCCGCGGCGACTATCGGATCGGCGGGGAGCAGAGCGGCGAGGCGGCGGACTGCTTCGGGTTCGATCCCGGCGGACCGCTCGGCCGCGATCAGAGCGGCCAGCCGCGCGGCCGCTTCGGGCTCGATCTCGGGCAGAACCGGGGCCAGGATCCCGCGGTCGAGCATGATCCGGACGGTCGCAACGGGGTCGGGCAGGCCGAGCAGCTTGGTCAGCTCGTCCGCGATGCGCTCGCGCGACAAGGCCATTAGATCGTTCGCCCGCGCCGCGCACGCCGCGACCCCCGCCGGGTCGGGCTCGCCGGCGCCGAAGCGCGCGTGGAAGCGGAAGAAGCGCAGGATCCGCAAATGGTCCTCGGCGATGCGCTGCAACGGCTCGCCGATGAACCGCACCCGCCGCCCAGCGATGTCGTCGAGGCCACCGAAATAATCGAACAATTCGCCGGTCAGCGGATCGGCGAGCAGCGCGTTGATGGTGAAGTCGCGGCGCGCGGCATCTTCCTGCCAGTCGTCGGTGAAGGCGACCGTGGCGCGGCGCCCGTCGGTGGTGACGTCGCGGCGCAAGGTAGTGATTTCGTAGGGGTGGCCGTCGCTGACCGCGGTGATGGTGCCGTGATCGATCCCGGTCGGGACCGCCTTGATCCGCGCCCGCTTGAGCCGGGCCATGACGTCTTCGGGTTCGATCCGGGTCGCCAGATCGACGTCATTGACCGCGATCCCGAGCAGATCGTCGCGGATCGCGCCGCCGACGTAGCGGGTCAGCCCTTCGCCCGCGCCGAGCGCGTCGAGCAGGCGCGCCATGCCCTGGCGCCTGCGCCAGCGGTCGGGGTCGAGTCGGGTCATCCGTTCAGCCGCCGCGTCAGGTTCACGATCATTGCTGCGGTCGCCCCCCAAATCTTCCGCCCGTTCCAGTCTATCTGATAATAATCGCGCTCGCGCCCTTCGTAGAGCGCGCTCCTGCGCTGCTGATTAGCCGGGTCGGTGAGGAAGTCGAGCGGCGCTTCGAACCAGTCGGCCACCTCATGCTCATTGGCGCGCAGAGCCAGGTCCGGAGGGATCACGCCAAGCACCGGCGTGACCAGATATCGGGTGACGGTGCGATAGGGGTCGGCGGCACCGATCACGCGCACCGCGGCGGGTTCGAGGCCGATTTCCTCCTCCGCCTCGCGCAGCGCCGCGGCGACGGCATCCTCGCCCGGATCGATCCGGCCGCCGGGAAAAGCGACTTGCCCGGCGTGGGTGCGGAGATGCTCGCGGCGGACGGTCAGCAGGACTCCGGGATTGGGCCGGTCGGTGACCGCGATCAGGACCGCGGCGGGCGTTCCTTCGGGCGCGACCTCGAGCAGGTCGCCGGGGAGCAGATCCTCGCGCGCGGCACCGGTCAGCGCCAGCGATAAGCGGTCGGCGAGGCTCATTCGGGGTCGGCCAGCGGGAAGAATTCGCCATCGCTCCACAGTCCGGGCGGGTCCGCGCCTTCGGCCAGCGCGGCCTCCGCCAGCTCATAGAATGTCGGTCGGCTGAGTTCGGCCTCGAGACCGTGGCGGACCAGCACGCGCGGGCTCGGCCCGGCTTCGGTCGCGATCATGCGCAGGGGATGGTCGCGGCCAACGATCAGCGCATCGCCGCTATCGAGCTTGAGCAAGATACGGCGCTCGCGGCCCTCACCTTGATTGACCATCTCGATCGCCCGGAACGCGGTCGCCTCGACCTCGATCGCGAGCTTTTCGACCGGGGTAACGAGGACGTGGCTGCCGTCGGGCTCGCGCCTCAGCACGGTCGAGAACAGGCGCACCATCGCCGGGCGCTCGATCGGCGCGCCTTCGTGATACCAGGTGCCGTCGCGTGCGATGCGCATATGGGAATCGCCGCAATGTTGCGGCTGCCATTGCTCGACGGGAGGCAGGCGGCGCTCGCCGATCAGCCGTTCGAGTTCGCTCAGGCTGAGGCCCGTGAGGTCGATCGGGGGGCGGGTTTCGGGCATTGTCCCGCCTCCTTGGATTGCTTCGCGCCCGCGCTCAAGGCAGGAGTGCTCGCGATGACAGCCGCAACTCCTCGGACCGCGATCGTCACCGGTGCCGCGCGGCGGCTCGGGGCGGAAATCGCGAGCGCGTTGATGGACGACGGCTGGACCGTCCTCGCGCACGTCCACGACGCCACCGACAATTTGCCCGACGGCATGCACAAGATCGCTGCAGATCTGGAGTCGCCCGAAGCCGCCGAAGCGATCTTCGCCGCCGCCGAAGCGCTCCCGCCCGTCGCGCTGCTGGTCAACAATGCGGCACGCTTTGCGTGGGACGGGGCGGGGGCGCTCGACTCGCTCGAGTTCGACCGCCATCTCGCGATCAACGCGCGCGCGCCGGCGCTGTTGATCGACGCGCTGGCCCGCCGGCACCGCGACGGCGACGCGTGCGTCGTCAACATTCTCGATTCGAAAGTCGCGGCGCCGAATCCCGATTATCTGAGCTACACCGTGTCGAAGCATGCGCTCGCCGCGCTGACCGACCTGTACGCGCGGGCGCTCGCCGGCCGCGGCATCCGGGTCAATGCGATCGCCCCCGCGCTGATGCTCCGCTCGAGCGGGCAGAGCGCGGCGAATTACGCGGCGATGCACGCACGCAATCCGCTCGGCCGCGGAGTCGAGCCCGCCGACATCATCGGCGCGATCCTTTATTTCGCCGACGCGCGGGCGGTCACCGGCCAGACGATCGTGATCGACGGCGGCCAAAGATTCATGGGCTTGCCGCGCGACGTTCAGTTCCTGGAGGAATGATGGCTTCGGAGAAACCAATGTTGCGCGGAATTATCCCCGACCGCCTCAAGGTGCGGTCGGCGCGGATCGTGCTGGAGGGTCTCGCAGTCGATGCCGACATCGGTTTTCACGAATTCGAGGTTGGCGCTCCGCAGCGGCTGCTGGTCGGGGTCGAAATCTGGCTCGAGGATCCGGCGATGCCGCACGGCGACGATCCCGCGGCGGCGTGGGATTATGATTTTCTGCGCCTCGAAATTCAGCAGATCGCGAGCGCGCGGCGGTACAATCTGCAGGAAACTTTGGCCCATGCAATTTTTGAGCGGATCGCTGCATTTCACGGCGTCGCGGAACTGCGCATCCGCACCTCGAAGCCCGACGTCTATCCCGATGTCCGGGAGGTCGGAATTGAAATCGCTTCCTTTTCGGGCGCTTGGCCCGAAATGGGCGTAAATTGATGGTGGTTGGAGGATCCGTGCCTTTCGGAACTGGAACAAAATCCATTGCACGGCCTTTGAGGCAGCGATAAGGAAGCCCGCTTGCCGTCGATGATATCTTGATACATCGACGGCCTCATCAGGGGACTGAGGGCGATTGCGGGACGCCCGGTCCGTCCGTGGACATCCACGGCGAGTCGAGGAGAAATTTGGGTTAATGTCTTACGCCCAAAAGAAAGAGATCAGTGGCAATCGGACGTTTGCGATCATCATGGTCGCGATCATCCAGCTTGCCCTGGGCTACGCAATCGTCACCGGCCTCGCCTATAACGTGATCAAGAAGGCGACCGAGGACCTCAAGACATTCGATGTCGAGGAGGAGCCGCCGCCCCCCGAGGAGCCGCCGCCCCCGCCCAAGGACATGCCGGACGTGCCGCCGCCGCCGGTGACTCCGCCGCCGCTGGTGCGGATGGAAGCGCCTCCGCCGCCGATCCAGATTATGGAAGCGCCGCCTATCATCCGGCCCGTCGCACCATCGCCGCCGCCGCCGCCGGCGCCGCCGCGCAAGGTCGTCTCGGCGCAGAGCGCAAAGGGTGACGTCCGATCACTGTTTAGCAACGATGATTATCCTGCATCTGCGTCGGCCGCAGGAGCGGAAGGCAGTGTAAGGGCTGTGCTAACGATCGGAACTGATGGCCGAGTCACGGGATGTAGCATTTCCAAATCAAGCGGAAACAATGCGCTCGATTCGGCGACCTGCAACATCCTTCGTCGTCGTGCGAAATTTACGCCTGCCAGGGATAGCAATGGGAACGCGACGACCGATTCGTGGCCCGCGCCGCTGATTACTTGGAAACTAGAAGACTAATAATCGAGCCATGTTCTGAACGGTCTGCGGACTGAAATTTTACGAGAAGGAAAGTTACCATGCAAGCAACTCCAGCCGCCCCCGCGGGCGAAAATCCCTATGGCCTTCTGCCCGCGCTTCAGCAGGGCGGAATCATCGCTTGGGCGGTGTTCCTCGTCCTTGTCGGGATGTCGATTTTCTCGTTCTACATTCTCTTCACCAAGTGGATGCAGCAGCAGAAGATTATCAATCAGGGCAAGAAAGTCCGCGCCAGTTTCTGGAATTCTCCGAATCTCCGCGAAGCCGGCCAGAAGCTCGAGGCCAAGAGCGCCTATCGCGCGATCGTCGACGACGCGATCGTCGCCCAGGATCAGCATGGCAAGCTGACGGACCCGATCGACCAGCATGACTGGATGGCCAACAGTCTGGCGCGCAGCCAGGGCGCGATCGGCTCGCGCCTCGGCGAAGGTCTCGCCTTCCTCGCCACCGTCGGTTCGACCGCTCCGTTCATCGGTCTG
>JANNDN010000238.1:0-14308 GCA_031387795.1 Sphingomonas sp. | reverse complement strand
TCGCGGGCGATGATCTGGCGCTGCACCTCGCTCGCGCCTTCGTAGATGCGCAAGCTGCGGATTTCGCGATAGAGTTCCTCGACCTTGACCCCGCGCGTGACCCCCGCGCCGCCGTGCAATTGCACCGCGGCGTCGATCACTCTCTGAGCGGATTCGGTGGCGTGGAGCTTAGCCATGGCGGCGGCGCGGCGGTTGTCGGTTCCTCCGACGTCCTGCTGCCAAGCGGCGCGATAGATGAGCAAGGCCGAGGCATCGATCATCACCGCCATGTCGGCGAGGCTGGCCTGGGTCACCGCATTGTCCGCGAGCGTGCCGTTGCCGAGCCGCCGCTGGCGAGCGAATGCGACCGCTTCGTCAAGCGCGCGCCGTGCGAACCCCAACGCCGCCGCGCCGACGGTCACGCGGAACAGGTTGAGCGTCTCCATCGCGATCCGGAAACCCTCGCCGGGAGCGCCGATGATCGAGTCGGCGGGAAGGCGCGCATCGTCATATTTCAAACGTGCGAGCGGGTGGGGGGCGATGACGTCGATCCGCTCGGCGATTTCCACCGCGTCGCCGGGGACGATGAAAGCCGACAGTCCGCGCGCGCCTTCGCCTTCCCCGGTGCGCGCGAAGGTCAGGTAAAGATCCGCGATCCCGCCGTTGGAAATGTAGGTCTTTTCGCCCGCCAGCACCCATTCATTGCCGTCGCGCCGGGCCGCGGTCGTCATGTTGGCGGCGTCGGACCCGCAGTCGGGCTCGGTCATGGCGAAGGCTGCGATCGCTTCGCCCGACGCGACTCGCGGGAGCCATTGGCGCTTCTGCTCGGCGGTTCCGAACAAGGAGATCGCCCCCGAGCCAAGGCCCTGCATGGCGAACGCGAAATCGGCGAGTCCGCTGTGATAAGCGAGGGTCTCGCGGATGATCGCCAGGCTGCGCACGTCGGGCCGCTGGTCGCCCGGGCCGACGCAATGTTCGAGTAGGCCCGCCTGGCCGAGCGAACGAACCAGCGTCCGGCAGTCCGCGTCGAGGTCGCCACTGTGCCCGGGCGCTCGCTCGCACCAGGCGCGGACGTCGTCGGCGAGCGCACGGTGGCGTGGCTCGAAGAAGGGCCACGCGAGGAAATCGCGATCGGCCATCAATCGCCCTCGAACACCGGCTGACGCTTCGCCGCGAAGGCTTCGAACGCGCGGTGGAAATCGCGGGTCTCCATGCACTCGGCCTGCGCCTCGGCTTCCATCGCCAGCGCGTCGCCGATCGACACATTCCATTCGGCGTCGAGCTGCCGCTTGGTTACCGAATGGGCGTAGGTCGGGCCGCTGGCCAGGCTTGCGGCGAGGGTGTCCGCCTCGGCGTGCACGTCCTCGCACAGGCGATTGTAGAAGCCCCAGCGTTCGCCCTCCTCAGCGCTGAACGAGCGGCCGGTGAACAGCAGTTCGGCGGCGCGGCCGTGGCCGATGATCCGCGGCAGGATCGCGCACGCGCCCATGTCGGCGCCCGACAAGCCGACGCGCGTGAACAGGAAGGCGGTCTTCGAATCGTGCGAAGACAGCCTGAGGTCGCTGGCCATGGCGATGATCGCTCCCGCGCCCGCGCACACGCCGTCGACCGCCGCGACGATCGGCTGCGGACAGGCGCGCATCGCGGCGACCAGATCGCCGGTCATGCGGGTGAAGTCGAGCAGTCCGTCGCGGTCCATCTTGGTCAGCGGGCCGATGATCTCGTGAACGTCGCCGCCCGAGCAGAAATTGCCGCCCGCGCCGGCCATGACGACGACCTTGACGGCGGGGGTCGCGGTCAGCGTCCGAAAGGTTTCGCGCAGCTCGTCATAGGATTCGAAGGTCAGCGGATTTTTCCGCTCGGGTCGGTTGAGCGTGATCGTCGCGACGCCGCGCTCGAACCGCCAGCGGAAGTGGCTCGGCTCGAACGTCGCCGCATCGAGGCTCACGCGCTGGTGCCGCCGTCTAAAGTGACCGCGGCGCCGTTGACGTCGCGGCTGACCGGCAGTGCCAGCGTCAGGATCATCTGCGCGATTCCCTTCGGGTCGACCAGGCGCCCGCTCGCATTCATGTTGGTGATGGCGGAGCGCGAATCATCGTCGCTGCGCCCGGTCAGCTTTGCCACGCGAGCGATCGACTGGTCGGTCATCGGCGTGTCGACATAGCCCGGGCAAACCGCGTTCACGGTCAGGCTGGTCTTGGCATATTCGGCGGCGAGGCTGCGCATCAGCCCGAGCAGGCCGTGCTTCGACGCGCCATATTGGGCCGCGTAGGGAATGCCGCGCAAACTGGCGACCGACGCGACGTAGATGAGGCGCCCGTTCTTGCTTTTGAGAAGATCGCCGATCGCCGCCTGGCTGCAGTCGAACGCGGCGGTCAGGTTGGTGGCGATGATCCGGTCCCAGCTGTCGCGGGTCATCTTGTGGAACGGCGCGCTCTCGGCGATCCCGGCGTTGACGATCAAGATGTCGATCGGGCCGTTGGCCTCGCGCGCCTCGCCGAACACGCGTTCGATCGCCGAGCGGTCGGTGACGTCGCACTGGAACGCCTTGCCGCGGGTGCGGTTCGCGACTTCCTCGAGCGGCTCCATCCGCCGACCCAATAAGGAGATTTTGGCGCCCGCCGCCGCCAGCGCGTCCGCGGCTGCTGCTCCGATGCCTGATCCACCCCCGGTGACGAGCGCGTGCAGGCCGTCCAATTCACCTTTGCTCATGATGCTCAGCATTGGCGCAAGCGCCTGATAGTGGCAAGGCGGAGGCCGCATCGAGGAGAGCAGATTCCATGAAAACCCGAGCCGCCGTCGCCTTTGCCGCCAAGCAGCCGCTCGAGATCGTCGAGGTCGATCTGGAGGGTCCGAAAGAGGGCGAAGTGCTGGTCGAGATCATGGCCACCGGAATCTGCCACACCGACGCTTACACGCTCGACGGATTGGACAGCGAGGGCATTTTCCCGAGCATTCTCGGCCATGAAGGCGCGGGCATTGTCCGTGAGGTCGGGCCGGGCGTGTCGAGCGTCAAACCTGGCGACCACGTCATCCCGCTCTACACCCCCGAATGCGGGAAATGTAAAAGCTGCCTCAGCGGCAAGACCAATTTGTGCACCGCGATCCGCGCGACGCAGGGCAAGGGCGTGATGCCCGACGGGACCAGCCGCTTCTCCTACAAGGGCAAGACGATCTTTCACTATATGGGCTGCTCGACCTTCTCGAACTTCACCGTCTTGCCCGAGATTGCAGTGGCGAAAATCCGCGAGGACGCGCCGTTCAAGACCAGCTGCTACATCGGTTGCGGGGTCACCACCGGGGTCGGCGCGGTGCTCAACACCGCCAAGGTTCAGCCGGGCGACAATGTCGTGGTGTTCGGGCTTGGCGGGATCGGCCTCAACGTCATCCAGGGCGCGAAGCTGGCCGGCGCGGGCAAGATCCTTGGCATCGATATCAACCCCGACCGAGAAGCCTGGGGCCGCCAGTTCGGAATGACCGAGTTCCTCAACACCAAAAGCATGAGCCGCGACGACACGGTGGCGAAGATTGTCGCGCTCACCGACGGCGGCGCGGACTATAGCTTCGACGCGACTGGCAATACCGAAGTGATGCGCACCGCTTTGGAATGCTGCCACCGCGGCTGGGGCACAAGCATCATCATCGGGGTCGCCGAAGCGGGCAAGGAAATCGCCACCCGGCCGTTCCAGCTGGTCACCGGCCGCAACTGGCGCGGCACCGCATTCGGCGGCGCCAAGGGCCGCACCGACGTGCCCAAGATCGTCGACATGTACATGGACGGGAAGATCGCCATCGACCCGATGATCACGCATGTGCTCAGCCTCGAGGAGATCAACCGCGGGTTTGATCTGATGCACTCGGGGGAGAGCATCCGCAGCGTCGTCGTCTATTGATTGTCCCCACCGCGCGCGATACGTAGCGAATCGAAACTTGTCGGAGGATCGGATGAGCGCTGCTGCCGCGACCAAGGTCAACCTCGCCGAGAAGCTCGGACAATTCGATCAGCATTGGGCGCCAAAGATCGTCGCCCGCTACAACGACAATGAGGTGCGGCTGGTCAAGACCAGCGGCGAATGGATCTGGCACAAGCACGACGAAACCGACGAATTGTTCCTGATCATCGAGGGCGAATTCGACATGGATTTTCGCGATCGCACCGTGACCGTCGGGCCGGGCGAATTGTTGATCGTCCCGCGCGGGGTCGAGCATCGACCGGCGGCTCGGCGGGGTGAGGTCAAATTGCTGTTGATCGACCCCAATGGCACGCCCAACACCGGCGATAATGAAACCGCGACCCACGCGGTCGAACTGTAAAGGGGAAGCTGATGTTCTCACACGTCATGGTCGGATCGAACGACCTCGAGCGCTCCAAAAGCTTTTACGACCTGCTGTTGGGCAAACCTGGACGCCAGGACGACAAGGGCCGGCTCGCTTATGCGCGCAAGGGCTCGGTGTTCATGGTTTCGAACCCGATTGATGGGGCGCCCGCGAGCCATGCGAATGGCGGCACGATCGGCTTCGGTTTCGACAATGAACAAGAGGTCGATGCCTGGCATGCGCGCGGCATCGAGGCTGGCGGGACCCCGATCGAGGATCCGCCCGGCTGGCGCGAGAATGCGTTCGGCAAGCTCTACCTTGCTTATCTGCGCGATCCGGACGGCAACAAATTGTGCGGGCTTCACCGGCCCGAGCAGTGACATGAAAAAGGGCGGCCCGTTAAGGAGCCGCCCTTTCGAATGACTAAGTGGACGTGGCGGCTTAGTGGGCGCCGATCGGGTCCGCTTTGCCGTCAGGATCGCCAGTCACATATTTGTCGATCCGGATGCTGCCCGCCAGGAGCAGCCCGGCCAGATGCGGGGCAGCCATCGAGGTGCCGCTGATGGTGTTGTAGCCGCCGTCTTTCCAGGTCGACTTGATGCTCACTCCCGGCTCGGCAAAATCGACGTGCGCGCCATAGTTGGAGAAGCTGGCAAATCGGTCGCCGCTCGAGAACGCCGAGACGGTGAACACGTTGGGACCCTCCGCCCGCGCGGGCGAATGATTGTCGGCATTGTCGCTTTCGTTGCCGGCGGCGAGGGTGAAGCGGACCCCGGCCGCGGCCGCGGCAACCACCGCCTGGTCGAGCGCGTTCGAAACGCTGCCGCCGAGGCTCATGTTGGCGACGTCGCCCGGGCGGCCGTTGGCGGCAACATATTCGATCCCGCTGATCACGCCCGACGTCGTCCCGCTGCCGTTGCGGTCAAGCACTCGAACCGGGACGACCAAAGCGCCTGGGGCGACCCCGATAACGCCAACGCCATTGACCTTGGCGGCGATCGTCCCCGCGACATGGCTTCCATGACCGTTCAAATCGTCGGCGCTGCTGCTGCCGGCAACGAAGTTGGCGGCTCGTGTCCGATCGACGTTAAGGTCGGGATGATCGAGATCGATGCCGGTATCGATGACCCAGGCGCTGGCAAAAGTTCCGGCCGCGCCGCCATTGACCCGGACAATGCCCCACGGCGTTTCTTCACCTGACGTGCCGCCGCCACCCGGACGCCGGCGAGCAGCCGCATAGCGGCCATCATCGCGCGGCGGGATCAGGGTGATGATCTGGTCCTGCTCGCAAAAGGCGATGTTGGGATTGGAATCCTTGAGCCGGCCCGCAAGCGCATCGGGGATGCGGACGGTGAAACCGCGAAGGCTGCGGTTGAACACGCGGTCGACCGACCCGCCGAGCGGCCTGGCCGCTGCTTCCGCCTCGCCGCGGACGTCGCTGCGCGAAACATTCTTCTTCATGACGCAGATGTACTGGCCCGAAATTTTGGCGCCGCGCATCGCCTGGGCGTCGGCCTGGGTCGCAAGCGCAATCACCGACACACCGGCAGCGACGAGCAGTAGCTTTTTCATCTGAATATTCCCCGCAAGACAATAAGGAAATGGCCCCTCCCGGGCGCATTGCCTCATCAATGACTGAAAAACCGAATCATGCCAAGCCCCGATTTCGGCTCAATTGGTTAAATTGCATTTAATCGCATGATCTTAGCGCGAAGCAATTAACGGTTGGGGTCGCCAATTGGGGAGCCGGTCGGAACGCTCGAAGCGGGCACCGGCGGAAGCGGCGGTGGCGGAGTCGGCGGTGTCTCGCCGAGTTCCTCGGGCGTGAGCTCGAAGCGGCGATGGCGGACGATGTGCGGGGTAATGACGATGTACAGCTCGGTCTTGGCCCGGGTCGAACTGTTGTAGCGGAACAGCGCGCCGGCCAGTGGAATGTCGCCCAACAGCGGAACCTTGGTGTTCGAGTTCAGGACATTCTCCTGGGTCAGCCCGCCGATGACATAGGTTTCACCGTCGCGCACCGACGCCGAAGTTTCCGCCTCGCGCTGGCTGATGGTCGGATAACCTTCACTGTAGCCCGTCACCGACGACACCACGGCGTAGATTTGCGAGGTCACGAAGCCATCCGGAGACACGCGCGGCGCGATCTGCAGCGTGACCCCCACATTCACATATTGGACCTGCTGCGACACGGCGTTGACGCCCGACAGAGTGATCGAGGTCAGGATCGGCAAGGCGTCACCGGTGATGATCTTGGCGGTCGAGCCCGATTGCGCCGCGATCCGCGGCCGCGACACGATCCGCCCTTCGCCCTTCTGGACCTGGGCATAGATCGCCGCCTGGATCTGGCCGGACGGGATGATCCTGCGGATATCCTCGCCGAACGGATTGCTCGCGCCGACCGAGATCGTCCCGACGGCAAGCTGACCCTGGGTCTTGGCGAAATCGAGGCCGAGGTTGCGCGCGCCGGTTTCGGACAGTTCGACGAACTGGGTTTCGAGGATCACCGAATCGACCGGGATGTCGATCAGCGCGATCTGCTGTTTGACCCGGGCGATGCGATCGGGCGGACCGGTGACCCACACCGCATTGAGTCGCCGGTCGATCGCCAGCCCCGATCCCGGAAAGGCCTGGCCGAGCGGGATCTGCTGCGCCTGCGCCTGGTTCTGGGTGCTGATGTAATTGGGCTGGTTGAGCGTGGCGAGCGAGCCGAAGCCGGGTTCGCGGCGGATGAAGACGTTGTTGGGCTGAATTTGCTCGCCGGGAACGAGCAACCCAATAACCTCGCTGACGTCGGCATATTTAAGCGGCACCAGTTCGTAGGAATCGCCAGGCGAGAAATCGACGTAAGAGGGGATTTCGCTGGCCGGAACGACCGCTTCGCCACTCGAGCCGAGCGGCCTGCTGCCGATCGCCTCGGCGTCGGTGAGTTTGGTAATGACGATCTGGATCGAGGAATTTGCCGCTGGCTCGACCGTCGCCTTGGCCGGGCCAGTCGTCTCGAACAACAGCGACAGCCCGCTATCGCTGTTCTGAAAGTTGGTCGCCCGGACGAGCCCGCGCCAGCTGCTCCGCGCCGGCACGCGCGGCGCGCGCAGAGTCTGCCGCATGATCAGCTCTGGCCGCGTGGGATTGGTGTTGACCGCCGCATTGTTGGGCTCTTCGGGCGAAAAGCGGATGTAGAAAGTGGCGCGGCTGTCGTCGGCGGTGACGAGCTTCAGTTCTTCGACCACCGCGGGCGCCTGGGCGAGCGAAGGAGACGCCCACAGGGCCGTCAGCGCCACCAACAAGGGCGCAAGCAACCGGCCCAATTGACTCATGTTCCGCAAGATCCCCGCCCAAGTCCGTGACTCGACCGCGACCATAGATGCCGTACAGCCCATTGCAACCGCTAGGCTTTTTCGCGGCGCGCGGGAGTGCGTCTGACCGGCGGTCCGTTTGTCGAATAGAGGTTGCCCGTTCGATCCTGCTGCCGATGTTGCGCCGCCATGACCTACAGCCGCAGACAATTCGTTCAGGCCGCCGCAGCGATGGGCGCCGCACTGGCCTGGAGTGGCCCTTCCGCCGCCTCTAACACCGGCTGGCGCGAGCGGCGCAATCTCTACCCTCAAGGCGTTGCTTCGGGCGATCCCGAACCCGGCAGCGTCATCCTGTGGACCCGCCGACCGTTCGACGGTGGTGGCCGCCGGCTCCTCACGGTTGAGGTCGCCGAGGATTCCGAATTCAGGCGCGTGGTCGCGTCGGCGCCGGCGCCGGTCTCCGTCGAATCCGACTGGACCAGCCGGGTGCTCGTCGGCGGGCTCAAGCCGGCGCGTGAATATTGGTATCGCTTCACCGATGCCGAGGGGAATGGCAGCCGCATCGGCCGGACGATAACGGCGCCAAGGCCGAACGACCCGCGGCCGGTCAACTTCGCGTTTGTCAGCTGCCAAAGCATCAATGAAGGCAAGCTCAACGGTTACCGGCGCATGATCTTCGAGGATGAGCGGGCGGGCTCCACAGAACAGCTGGGCTTCGTCCTTCACCTCGGGGATTTCATCTACGAGGTCATTCAATATCCGGAAGACGGAGCCAAGCGCTTCGACCGTACGGTTTACGAGCTTCCCCGGATTCCCGACTCTCAGAAGGCCGGACGAGACTTCTACATCCCGACGACCCTCGAAGGCTATCGCGTGGTCTGGAAGGGCTATCTCGCCGACCCCGATTTGCAGGATGCGCGGGCGCGCTGGCCGTTCGTCTGCATCTGGGACAATCACGAATTCTCGTGGCAGGGCCGACAAAGCATCGGGCAGGCGGGCGGCGAGCCCTTCCCCGGCCAGACCCTCAAGGTCGCCGCCAACCAGGCCTGGTTCGAATATATTCCGGCGCGAGTGAAGGTACCGAGTGGATCGCTCCGCGAGTTTGGTTCGGTCATCGTCAAGAACGTCAAAATCGACACGTACGATGATGACGGGCTAGGCATTGAGCCGAACAATATCGCCGCGATCAACAGCCTGATTGCCTACCGCGCCCTACGTTACGGCCGCCACCTCGACCTTCTTATGACCGACCAGCATAGTTTCTGCGGGCCGAGCCCGTTCGACGATCCATCGCTCGAAAAGCTCGCCGACTGGGCCGACTATGATGGGATGTTCCCCGACGATTTGCTCCAAGTGCTCGACGGCGGTCGCGCCTTCAATGACGGCAATCCCCCGGCCGAGCTGGAGTTCAACGGCACGAAGATCGCGAACCCGCGCAAGGACAAGCCGCCACAGGCGATTCTCGGCGCGACGCAGAAAGCCTGGTTCAAGGATCGCTTGCGCGGCTCAACAGCAACCTGGAAGATCTGGGGCAATTCACGCGGCACCCTCGAGCAGCGCGCCGATCCCGAGAACCTGCCGACCGCGCTGACCAAGCAGCAATGGCCCGCGGGCCGCTTCGCCAATGTCGGACCCGGTGATTATAGCAGCGCATGGGTCGAGCGTAACGAGATCTACGATCTGGTCCGCGACGCCGGGATCACCGGCTTCGCCGTTGTCTCCGGCGACCTGCACAGCTTTTGGGCCGGATATGCTTCTCCGCACCTTCCGCCCGCCAAATTCGAGCCTGTCGGCCTCAGCTTCACCGGCGGGTCGATGTCGAGCGTGGGTGGCGGGGAAGCGAACGAATATGTGATCAAGAAGGACAACAAATTCCGGGCTCTGTATCTCGCCGACCGGCCGGGCGCCGCGAAGCCCGAGTCGACCTACAACATGATGCTGAAGCACGGTGTTCGTTCGAGCTTTGAATATGCCAAGTCGTTCGATCGGGCCAAGGCGCAGGCGCTGTCCAACCCCGATCTCGCGCCGCATCTTACCTTCGTCGATATCGGCGGGCATGGCTATGCCAAGGTGCGCTTGACGGGCAGCGATATGCGCACCGAGTTTGTCTGCATTCCGCGTCCGATCACGCGCAGCGCGTCGGCGGATGGTGGCCCCTTGCGCTATCGGATCGTGCATGAGGCGGCGCTGTGGCGGGCGGGCGGGCGACCGGTGCTCAAGCAGCAGGTGATCGAAGGCGATCCCGGCCTCGGAATCTGATTGCGCTTCTGGACTTTTTTGGCGGTGCGCCCGAATGGCGCGGCATGACCCTGGAGATAATCACCGAGGCGAAAGCCCACGGCGGCCGGCAATTGGTCGTCCGCCATCCGTCGAACGCGACCGGCACCGACATGATATTCTCGCTCTTCCTGCCCCCGCAGGCGGGTGCCGGACCGGTGCCGCTGGTTACGTATCTGTCGGGACTGACCTGCACCCACGCCAATGTCACCGACAAGGGCGAGTTTCGCGCCGCCTGCGCGGAGCTGGGGATCGCATTCCTCGCCCCCGACACCAGCCCACGCGGCGAGGGCGTGCCCGACGATCCCGAGGGCGCGTGGGATTTCGGTCTCGGCGCCGGCTTCTATGTCGACGCGACCGAGGCGCCGTGGCGCGAGAATTACCGCATGTGGAGTTATGTTACGGAGGAACTGCCGGCGCTGGTGGCGGCGAACTTCCCGCTCGACATGGCGCGTCAAGGAATTACCGGCCACTCGATGGGCGGTAATGGCGCGCTGACAGTTGCTCTTCGCCATCCCGGCCGCTTCCGTTCGGTCCGCGCGTTCGCGCCGATCGTCGCGCCGGGGCAGGTGCCGTGGGGGGAGAAAGCACTGTCGCAATATCTGGGGAGTGACCGATCGTCCTGGCGCACACACGATGCCGTCGCGCTGATCGAGGATGGCAGCCGGATCGACGACCTGCTGGTCGATGTCGGCACCGCCGATTCATTCCTCGATAAAGAGCTGAGACCCGAATTGCTCGAGGCGGCGTGCCGCGAGGCCGGCATCCCACTCACCCTCAACCGCCGCATGGGCTACGATCACAGCTATCATTTCATCTCCACCTTCATGGCCGACCATGTCGCGTGGCATGCGGAAAGACTGGCGCGATGACGATCCCGGGCCTCGAACCATGGGCGCAGGAAGCGCTTGGCGCGGTGACCGGGCTCGCCATCGGCGGACTCGTCGGGCTTGAGCGCGGCTTCAAGCTGCGCAACCAGAAAGCGGGCACGCGGGTCGCGGGCGTACGTACCTTCACGCTGATCGGCCTGACGGCCGGCCTCGCCGGCCTCGTCGCGCATCGCCAGCCGGTCGCTGCGGCGATCATGCTCATCGGCCTGATTGCGCCGCTGGCGATCGCTTACGCGCCGCGGCTGATGAAGCAGGGCGATGCGACCAGCCCGATCGCGGCAGCCGCGACCATCGCCGCGGCTTTCCTCGCCGGCCTGGGCAGCATCGGACTGGCGCTCGCATCGGGCGCGATCATCGTCTTCATCCTCGCGCTCAAGGATTCGATCCACAAGTTCGTCGAGCGGCTCGATGAGACCGACATCCGGACCCTGACCCGCTACGGGATCATCGCGCTCGCGGTGCTGCCGTTCCTCCCGAATCGGCCGATGGGTCCCTACGGCGCGTGGAACCCGTCGCAATTGTGGTGGGTGGTGATCATCGTCACCGGTTTTTCCTTCCTCGGCTATGTCGCCAACCGCCTTTTCGGGGAACGCCACGGCACCATCGCCACGGCGCTGATCGGCGGCGCCTATAGCTCGACCGCGGTGACTCAGTCGCTCGCGCAGCGCCTCGGTCGCGAGAAGGGGCAGGGCGCGGAGCCGGCTGGAATCGCTCTCGCCAGCGCGGTCATGTTCCTGCGTGTCATCGTCCTGGTCGCGATCCTTGCGCCGCGCATTCTAATGCCGTTCGTGACGCTGTTGATTCCGGCGCTGATTGTCGCGTGGATCGCCGGCTGGTTGCTTTACCGCCAGGCCGAGCATGGCGACGGAACCGCCGCTCCGGGCAATCCGATCGCCGTCCTCCCGGCCTTGGGCTTTGTGGTCTTCATCGCCATCGCCGCGGTGGTCGCGCGCTGGGCGCAGGGCCAGTTCGGCGAGCAGGGGATCGCCATTCTCCTGTTCCTGATGGGATCGATGGATGTCGATGCCTCGATCGTCACCGCGGGCGGATTGCCGCCCGAGGCGATCGGCGCGCCGCTGGCGGCGATCGCCATCGGCGGGACGATCATCGCCAACATGGCGGTGAAGATCGGGGTGACCTTCGCTTATGCGCGCTCGAACGGGCGCAGCGCGGCGCTCGCCTTGCTGGCGAGCACCTTGGTGCTGGCGGGGAGCATCGGCGTGGCGTGGATGCGGTTGTGATGCGCGTCTAGCGCGGCTCGATGATCAGATACTGGATGGTCGTATGGCCGATATTGACGACCTCGTGCCAGGCCACGCCCTCGCTTGAAAAGCTGCTTCCGGCCTGCAAATCGGCCTCGCGCGTTCCGCTCGCATCGGTAATCCGCATCCGTCCGCCCGACAGCGCATAGCCAAAGTGTCGGGCATGCCGATGACGTTCGTGCCCCACGCCCGGCGGAAAAGTGCAGCGCAGGATCCTCTGTTCGGGCGTGTCGTGCAGGGCTTCGCACACCGGTTTGCCCTTCCATCCCGCGGCCAGCGGATCGGGCAAAGGCGCGATCGCCGAAAGGCCGAGCAGCGCTGCCGCCAGCATGGAATGCCCCCAAAATGGTGACCCCAACGGGACTCGAACCCGTGTTTTCGCCGTGAAAGGGCGACGTCCTAGACCACTAGACGATGGGGCCAAATGGCGGGGTGGCGGTTAGGCGAGGGGTCGCGGCTGGTCAAGCGAGTGCGGTCAAGCGAGCGCCGCATCCTCGAGGTGCATCTCGGCCGCCTCGCCGCCGGTCCATTCGTCGCGATGGATCGTGCCGGCGAGCCACCAGCGCTGGTCGGCGGGTGCGGCGAGCAAGGCCTGGCCAAGCGCGCTGTCGGCGCTGCGGAAGGCAATCCACTTGAAACTGCGGCCATCGTCTCCGGCGGCAATTCCGCGGACATGGCCCTCGCCGACCAGCCCGGTCCTGATCAGACGTACCGGACCCGCCGCGATCTTCGGGCCTGGCCAGCCCGCGCCATAAGGCCCGGCCAAATCCAGCGTGTCGCACAGCCCCCGAACGATCCCGCCTGGGGCGACCATCGAATCGAGCAGATAGGCCTTGCCGCCGCGCGCCTGCTCGACATCGCCGGCCAGCCGCTCGGTCAGGAACGCGCGCAGCGGCTCGAGCCCGCCAACGGGCAAGGTCAGTCCCGCCGCCATCGAATGACCGCCGCCTGCCGTCAGCAGCCCCGAATCCTTGGCGGCGAGGATCGCGGCGCCGAGGTCGACCCCCGAAATCGACCGCCCCGAGCCCTTGCCGATCCCGCCTTCCTCCTCGGCGACGACGATCGCGGGACGGCGGAAGCGCTCCTTGAGCCGGCTCGCGACGATGCCGATCACGCCGGGATGCCAGCCGCCGCCCATGACGAGGATCAGCGGCAGATCGGGCTGTCCCGCGACCAGTTCCTCGGCCTGCGCCTGGGCTTGCTCGGTGACCAGCATCTCGATCGCGCGGCGTTCTTCGTTCAAGCGGTCGAGCTCGGCCGCGATCGTCCGCGCTTCCTCGGGGTCGGTGGTGGTGAGCAGCCGCACGCCAAGATCCGACTTGCCGACCCGGCCGCCGGCATTGATTCTGGGTCCGAGCGCGAAACCGAGGTCGCGGCAGCTCGGCGGCTTGACCAGCCGAGCGGCCTCGGCGAGCGCCACGAGGCCGAGATTGCCGCGCCCCGCCATGACCTTCAGACCCTGGGTGACGAAGGCGCGGTTGAGCGTCTTCAGCCGCGCGACGTCGGCGACGGTGCCGAGCGCGACGAGATCGAGGAGGTCGATGATTTGCGGCTCCTCGCGCGCCTCGAAGAAGCCGCGCCCGCGCAGCTCGCGGAGCAGCGCCACGCCGAGCAGGAACGCCATGCCGACCGCCGCGACATGGCTGTGCGCGGCGCCTTCCTCGCTCTCGTCGAGCCGGTTGGGGTTGATCATCGCGACCGCGGTGGGGAGCGCGGCGGCGCATTGATGATGGTCGACGACGATGACGTCGAGCCCGGCCGCGGCGGCCTCGTCGAGCGCGTCGAACGCCTGGGCCCCGCAATCGACGGTGACGACCAGGCTCGCGCCGCGATCCTTGAGCCCGACCAGCGCTTTCCCCGACGGGCCATAGCCCTCCATCAAGCGGTCGGGGATATAGGGCGTCGCCTCCACCCCGAGCCGGCGCAGCAGGAGGATGAGCAGCGCCGCGCTGGTCGCGCCGTCGACGTCATAATCGCCGAAGATCGCGATCGACTCGCCCGCCTGAATCGCGTCGGCGAGCCTTTTGGCGCCCTTGTCCATGTCCTGGAACGCCGAGGGGTCGGGCAAGAAATCGCGGATTCGCGGCTCGCGGTGACGGGGCAGATCGTCGCGCCCGACGCCGCGCGCGAGCAGCAGCTGGTCGACTAGGCCGTCGAGCCCGCCGCTCTCCGCGCCCTCGTCGAGAGCGCGTCGCCAACGCCATGGCTGGCCGCTTGCCGATCGTTCGATGTCGAGAGCGAAACTCATTGCGGGTAATCTAGTGCGCCGCGACTCGCCGTCCAG
>JANNDN010000189.1:0-12122 GCA_031387795.1 Sphingomonas sp. | reverse complement strand
CGCCTCCGGGCTCAACGACGGCGACGAATGGATCGCGCCGATGCGGGCCAGGTTCGAGCGCGCGCGGGACCGCTTGAGCGATGGGCTGACCGCTGCGGGATTCGCGGTCCTGCCCGCCGACTCGACCTATTTCCTGTGCGTGGATCTCAGGGCCTCGGGGATTGACTGCGACGACGAAGCCTTTGCCGCGGCGGCGGTCGAGCGCGCGGGGGTCGCGGTCGTGCCGCTGTCGCCGTTCGCCGAACAGGACCCGCCGAGGCACCTCGTGCGGCTATGCTTCGGCAAGCAGGACGAGACGATCGACGCGGGAATATCCGCAATGGCCAAAGCCAAGGAGCTGTTCGCATGACCCCAGCGGAGGAAACGGCCGAATTGCTGTTGGAATTCGGCGTTGCGAGCGAGGGCGACCTCGTCAGTTTCTCGCCGATCGACGGGGCCGAGATCGGACGGGTCGCGACTGGCGATCCGGCACGTGCGGCAGAGGCGGCGGAGGCTGCGTTCGCAGCGTGGCGGATCGTACCCGCACCGCGCCGGGGCGAGCTGGTGCGGCTGCTCGGCGAGGAATTGCGCGCGGCGAAGGTGCCACTGGCGCGGCTGGTCACGCTCGAGGCGGGCAAAATCGTTCAGGAGGGCCTCGGCGAGGTCCAGGAGAT
Source organism: Sphingomonas sp. (assembly GCA_031387795.1). Lineage (GTDB taxonomy): Bacteria > Pseudomonadota > Alphaproteobacteria > Sphingomonadales > Sphingomonadaceae > Sphingomicrobium. Next base: position 11,469 of record JANNDN010000189.1, on the reverse strand, counting down.
GATCGACATCTGCGACTTCGCGGTCGGCCTGTCGCGCCAGCTTTATGGCCTGACCATCGCTAGCGAGCGGCCCGACCACCGGATGATGGAGCAATGGCACCCGCTGGGGCCGGTGCTGGTGATCAGCGCGTTCAATTTTCCGGTCGCGGTGTGGGCGTGGAACGCGGCGCTGGCGCTGGTCTGCGGCGATCCGGTGATCTGGAAACCGAGCGAGAAGACTCCGCTGACCGCGGCCGCGGTGATGGCCTTGATGGCGCGCGCGCTCGATCGCTTCGGCGATGCGCCGGCGGGGCTCGTCCAGTGCGTTCAGGGCGGGCGCGATGTGGGCGAGGCTCTGGTCGACGATTCGCGCATCGCTTTGGTCTCGGCGACCGGATCGACGGCGATGGGCCGGGCGGTTGGGCCGCGGGTGGCGAAGCGCTTTGGCCGGGGCCTGCTCGAGCTTGGCGGCAACAATGCGATGATCGTCGCTCCCAGCGCCGACCTCGAGCTGGCGGCGCGCGCGATCCTGTTCTCGGCCGCCGGGACCGCGGGCCAGCGCTGCACCAGCCTCAGGCGGCTGATCGTCCACCGCTCGGTCGCGGACCAGCTGGTCGAGCGGGTCCGGGCGCTGTTCGGCGCCGCCAAGGTCGGCGATCCGCGCGAGCCCGACACGCTGATCGGCCCGCTGATCGACGAGGGGGCTTTTCGCGCGATGGAACGGGTCGCGGGCAGCGCGCTCGAGCGGGTCGCGGCGGTCGCGGGCGGTTTTTACGTCCGTCCGTCGCTGGTCGAGCGCGATGGCCAGTCGGGGGCGATGCTCGAAGAGACGTTCGCGCCGATCCTCAGCGTCGTCCGCTATGACGATTTCGAACAAGCGATCATGCTCAACAATGCGGTCGTCCAGGGCCTGTCCTCATCGATCTTCACCAACGATTTGCGCGAGGCCGAGCGATTTCTGTCCGCCGCCGGCTCCGATTGCGGCATCGCCAACGTCAACATCGGTCCTTCGGGCGCTGAAATCGGCGGCGCGTTCGGCGGCGAGAAGGAGACCGGCGGCGGGCGCGAAAGCGGGTCGGACAGCTGGCGCGCCTACATGCGGCGGCAGACCAACACCGTGAACTACGGCTCGGACCTGCCTTTAGCCCAGGGCATCCGCTTCGACATCGCCCCCTGACGGCGGCACCGAGCCATCGCTGGCGAGAAGGTCGGCCCAGGTCCGGCGAAACCCTTCGCGCCAAGCGCCGAGTTCGCTGCCCGGAAGCGGCGGGGAGATGAAATAGCCTTGCACAAGGTCGCAGCCGAGCGCGCGCACCAGGTGCAATTGTTTGAGCGTCTCGACCCCTTCCGCGGTGGCGGTCAGGCCGAGGCCGTGCGCGAGGTCGGCGATCGAGCGGATGATCAGCCGGCAATCGCGCGACCGCTCGGCGTCGGCGACGAAGGCGCGGTCGATCTTGACCTCGGTGAAGGGCAGCTGTCGAAGCTGCATCAGCGAGGAGTAACCGGTCCCGAAATCGTCGATCGCGAGGCCGATGCCCTTGATCCGGAAGCGGGTCAGCGTGTCCATCAAATTGATCAGCGGCTGGGTCGCGCTCTCGGTCAGTTCCAGCACCAGCCGGTCTAGCGGCACTTCGAGCGCGTTGCACATCCGCTCGACGAGGTCGGGGAAATCGAGATGCTGGAGGCTGAGCGCGCTGATATTGAAAGCGATGCAGCTGTCGATTCCCTGCGCGCTCCAGTCGAGCCATTGGCGGAGGATCGTGCGCAGCCCCCAATGGGTGAGTTCGTCGATCAGGCCGTGGCGCTCGGCCAGCGCGACAAAGGTGGCGGGGTCGACCGCGCCGCGAACCGGATCGTCCCAGCGCACCAGCGCCTCGACCCGGATCAGCGACCCGTCGTGGATCGAGGCTTTGGGTTGGTAGACCATGTGCAGGCGGTGCCCGGCGAGGGCGCGGGCAAAATCGTCGAGCAGCGGCTCGGTGCCTGCTTCGCTCAAACGCCAATCTCCGAACGCAAGCGGCCGAGGACGATCTCGAGTTCGTCGAGACGGACGGGCTTCTGCAATGGCCCGGCCATTACCAGTCCGAGTGCTTCGCCGAGGCGAAAAGCGGATTCCAGGACGCGCCGGTCGAACCCGCTGACGATCAGCACCGGCCGCGAATAATCTTGCTCGGCGAGGAAGCGGAGCAGTTCGACCCCGTCCATGCCGGGCATTCCAAGGTCGAGCGCGACCACATCGGGCGCCGCCTTGAGGAAGGCGTCGCGAAATTCCTCGTCATTGCCGGTAATCTCGGCGTCAAAACCGCTCGCGCCCGCGGCGCTGGCCAGAAATTCAGCAAGCGAGGGCTCGTCGTCGACCAGCAAAAGTCGGGGGCGCGCCATCCTCTTCTCCTCTGACAGGAACGCCAGCACGCACAGCCTATCCAACTCACTTCAACGATCGAAACGGTCTCTTAACCGCATTCGCCGTAAAGTCCCGCTTTGACGCACCTCGTGGGCGATTGGACTGCAATGGGAATGCTCTCATCACTGATCCGGCGCAAGCCAATGGGCGAGGCCGGCTCGACCGAAGCGGCGTTCGAATCGACGATGGTTTCACTGACGACGCACGTGCCACGTCCCGAGGAGCGGCGTGGCGGCGATCGGGTGAGCGCGATGCTGCGCCTGGCCAAACTTTCCACCGAAACGGGCGAGAATCAGCTGATCAAGGTCAAAAACCTGTCCGCGGGTGGCCTGATGGCGATCGCTTCGAGCACACCCGCAGTCGGCGCCGCCGTTGCCGTCGAGCTGTCGGCGCAGCGGATTCCGTCGACCGTCGTGTGGACCAGGGGCGACCTCATCGGCGTCAAGTTCGACCAGAATGTCGATCTCGGCGAGCTTCTGGCCGGGCGCAAGCCGCGGCTCGGCTTCCGCTCGCGGCCGCCGCGCGTCGATATCGACTGCAAGGGCTCGGTCAGGGTCGGAAAAATCTATTATCAGGTCGACGTGCACGACATTTCGCTGGGCGGAATGAAGGTCGAGCCGATCGAGGAATATTGCGTCGGCAAGAAGGTCATTGTCGTCGTGGACAGCCTGCGCCCGGTAAAGGGCGAGGTACGCTGGTACCGCGACCGCCGCGCCGGGATCGTCTTCGACCAGCCGCTCGACTTCGACGAATTGAGCGACTGGGTCGGCAAGCGGCTCGAACTCGCGAGCCTCAGGGCGACCCGCAAATAGGCCAAGCCTGGGTCCGGTCTTGGTTTCCCGAGGCCCGCCGCCCATATCTCCCGAACCACTTCGAGGGAGCAGACGATGGCCGATCAGACCGCAATTCTCGCCGGCGGGTGCTTCTGGTGCACCGAGGCGGTGTTCCTCCAGCTCACCGGGGTGAAATCCGTCGAAAGCGGCTACATCGGCGGGACGACCGCCGAGCCGAGTTACAGGCAAGTGTGCAGCGGCACGACCGGCCATGCCGAGGCGATCCGCATCACCTTCGATCCGGAAGCGATCACCCTCGCCGACCTCCTCGACGTTTTTTTCGCCACCCACGATCCGACCCAGCTCAATCGTCAGGGCAATGACGTCGGTACCCAATATCGCTCGGCGATCTTCCCGCTCGACGAGGCGCAGGAGGCGGAGGCGCGCGCCGCGATCGAGCGCGCCAATTCCGAGCAGGGCGGGCGTGTCGTGACCACGATCGAACAGCCAGGCCAATGGTGGCCGGCCGAGGACGATCATCAGGATTATTGGGCCGGCGAGGGGCAATCCAATTCTTATTGCCTCGCGGTCATCCCGCCCAAGCTGCAGAAGCTGCGCGCCAAGTTCGGCGAACGGACCAAGGAAGCAGCCACCTCCGCCTGATCACTCGCGGCGCTCACGGTTGACTCGTTCGCCGCTCGGGCGTTCTTTTCGCCGGGAGCGGGAGGAACGCGGCGATGAAGATTTTGTGTGTGCTCTACGACGATCCGATCGACGGGTATCCCGAGACCTATGCGCGTGATGATCTGCCCAAGATCGAGCGCTATCCCGACGGCCAGACCCTGCCCAGCCCGAGCGCGATCGATTTCCAGCCGGGAACCCTGCTGGGCAGTGTTTCGGGCGAGTTGGGCCTGCGCGGTTTTCTCGAAGCGGGCGGGCACGAGCTCGTCGTCACCTCGGACAAGGACGGGCCGGACTCGGCGTTCGAGCGCGAACTGGCCGATGCCGACGTGGTCATCTCGCAGCCGTTCTGGCCGGCCTATCTGACCGCCGAGCGGATCGCCAAGGCGAAGAACCTCAAGCTCGCGATCACCGCGGGCATCGGCTCCGACCATGTCGACCTTCAGGCCGCGATAGAGCGCGGGATCACCGTCGCCGAAGTCACTTATTGCAACTCGATCAGCGTTTCCGAACATGTGATGATGATGATCCTCGGCCTGGTCCGCAATTATCTGCCGAGCCACGATGTCGTGCGCGGCGGCGGTTGGAATATCGCCGATTGCGCGGCGCGATCCTACGACGTCGAGGGGATGCATGTCGGGACGGTCGCGGCGGGGCGGATCGGGCTCGCGGTGCTCAGGCGGCTGAAGCCGTTCGATGTTCATTTGCACTATACCGACCGCCACCGCTTGCCCGACGAGATCGAGCGCGAGCTCGGGCTGATTTGGCACGAGAGCGCCGCCGACATGGTGCCGCATTGCGACGTGGTCACGATCAATTGCCCGCTTCATCCCGAAACCGAGAATCTGTTCGACGCGGCGATGCTTGGGCGGATGAAGCGCGGCGCGTTCCTGGTGAACACCGCGCGCGGCAAGATCGTCGATCGCGATGCGGTGGCGAAGGCGCTCGAGAGCGGCCAGCTTGCGGGCTATGCCGGCGACGTCTGGTTCCCGCAGCCGGCGCCGCGCGACCACCCGTGGCGATCGATGCCCAACCACGGCATGACCCCGCATATTTCGGGCACCTCACTGTCGGCGCAGACGCGCTACGCCGCGGGGACGCGCGAGATTCTCGAATGCTTTCTCGAAGGGCGCCCGATCCGCGAAGAATATCTGATCGTCGAGGGCGGGCATCTCGCCGGCGTGGGCGCGCATTCGTACAGCGAGGGCAATGCCACCAAAGGCTCGGACGAAGCGGCGCGCTTTAGCGAAAACTAGCGCGGCGCAAGCGGTCGTTGATCGCCGCGCCGATTCCGCCCGCGGGAATGGACGCGACCGCGATGCGCGGCTTGGTCGACGCGTCGGCCTGGTGAAGCAGGTCGAACAATCGCGCCGCAGCCTCGGCCAGATCGCCGCTTTCGCTGAGGCTGCAATCGCCTGCGACCGCGCCGAACCCGATCAGATATTCGTCATCGTCCGCCGCGCTGGCGTCGAGGCGCAGCGGCTTCTTCGGCGCGTAATGGCTCGGCAATTGGCCAGGCGCTTCGATCCTGTCGGGCGGCGCGGGAACGGCATCGACTGCGATCGGGCCGGAGCGGAGCAGCCGAAGCGGGCCGCCGGTCGCGGCGACGATCGTCGATTCGAGCCCGCGCTCGCTTGGCCCGCCGTCGAGGATTAGCGGGATGCGGCCGCCGAGGCTGGCCAGAACATGCTCGGCACGGGTCGGGCTGATCGAGCCGCTGCTATTGGCCGACGGCGCGGCGAGCGGGCGTCCGACGGCGCGCAGGAGCGCTTGCAGAACGGGGTGGGCGGGAACGCGCAGGCCAATGCTGGGCAGGCCGGCCGTTACCAGTGAGGCGATTGGCGTATCCGGGTGCAGCGGCACCACGAGCGTCAGCGGGCCTGGCCAGTGCGCTTCGGCCAGCGCCCGCGCCTCGTCCGAAAACTCCCCGATCGCTTCCGCGCCAGCGAGATCGGGCACGTGGACGATCAGCGGGTTGAAGCTGGGCCGGCCTTTGGCCTCGTAAATGCGGGTGACCGCGGCGGGGTTGGTCGCGTCGGCGGCGAGGCCGTAAACGGTCTCGGTCGGGACGGCGACCGGTTCCCCGGCCAGGATCAGCCGGGCGGCCTCGGCGATCGCCTCCGGCTCCGCTGTCAGAACATACGTTTCGATGGTCAGTGCTGTTCGCGCTCGATCAGGCTCGCGGGGTCAATGCCGAGCCGCGCCATCCGCGCCCGGATCTCCGGCCAATCCCGATCGAGGAAGCGGTTGCGCTCGGATTCGCCGAGCTTGGCCCGCGCGCCGGGCGCGACAAACATTCCGACCCCGCGCTTGACCAGGATCAGGCCGTCGTCCTGGAATCCCTGATAGGCCTTGGCGACGGTCAGCGGGTTGGCCTGCTGCTCCGCGGCGAAGGCGCGGACCGAGGGCAATGGGTCGCCATCGCGATACTGACCGGCGAGGATCGAATCCGCGATCACTTCCTGAAGCCGCATATACACCGGCTTGTCTGGTCCTGAGCGAAGCGTCATGCTGTCCTAATACAGCGTGGCGCAGATGAAGTCCAGTTCGGTCACTCGTCCGGGCGTCCCGGCCAGGGCCTCAAGACGGTGTCGAGCGGCGGTCGCGGGCGCTCTTCGAGCTCGCGGCCCGGATGGCCGATGGCGATGAACCCAGCGATCCTCTCGCCGGGATTGCAGAAAGCCGCGCGCACCGCCTCCGAATAGGCCTGCCAGCCGGTCACCCAGCCGGCGACGAAGCCGAGCGCGTGGGCCCCGTGGAGCAGGTTCATGCCCGCCGCACCGCACGACAACTCCTGCTCCCACAACGGAATCTTGTGATCCGCGATCGGGGCCGAGACGAGGACCACCAGGCTCCCGCCCGAAAGCGCCAGCTCGTCGGATTTCTCAGCCTTGGCATTGGGTGCAGCGGGCTCCTCCGCGGCAAGGGCGTCGCGGAACAGCCGCGCGAGGTCCGCGCGCTGGTCGTCCGACACCATCACGAACCGCCACGGGAACAGCTTGCCATGGTCGGGGGTGCGCGCCGCAATGGTCAGGATCTGCTCGAGCTCCGGCGCCGTCGGTCCGGGCCCGATCATCTCGCGCGGCCTGCCCGACCGGCGGGTCTGGAGGAGCGCAATGGTCGAGGAGCGGTCGTTGAGCATGCGTTCAGTTTCCTAGCGCGGGCGGGGCCAACTTTACACCCGGCCATTTGCCGTTATCGTCCGCTCCAACGAGATAGGGCCGCGCCTTCCGGCGACGGACTTGGCAATTCCCAAGGGAGACTTTGAGCATGGTCGACACGCCGACCGCTGACAATCCGGCAGAGCCCGACATCAGCCACGAGAACCCCGCCCGCAAGGACGAATGGTTCGGTCACCCGCGCCAGCTTGCCCGGCTGTTCACGACCGAGGCGATGGAACGCTTCGGCTATTATGGCATGCGCGCTTTGCTCACGCTCTACCTCGCGCAGCATTTTCTGTTTTCGGATCAGACTACGACCGGCCTCTACGGCGGCTTCACCGCGCTGGTGTATCTGACGCCGCTGATCGGCGGGCTGATGGCCGACCGCTTCCTGGGCTCGAAACGCTCGGTCAAATTCGGCGCCATCCTGATGAGCCTCGGCTATCTGACTTTGTGCTTCGGGGGGCAGCCGGCCAAGCCGTACGCGCTCATCGACGGCCAGCGTTACGAAGTCGTCCAGCAGGGCAGCGGAGAGACGGTCAAGCAATTCGTCGTCGACTCCGGCCGCCAGCTTGAGATCAAGGGCAATGACGACAAGTCGGTGTCGCTCCTCGCCCCCGACGGCAGCGAAGCGCGCAAGATCGCGGCCGGCGGCTTTGAGGCGCAAGGCGAGCGCAGCCCGACGTCGGTGTTCCTGCTGTTGATCGGCCTTGCTCTGGTCGTCATCGGCAACGGTTTTTTCAAACCCAACATTTCAACCATGGTCGGCTCGCTTTACGCCGACGGCGACCGCCGCCGAGACGCCGGTTTCACCATTTTCTACATGGGCATCAACCTCGGTTCCTTATTCTCGCAAATCCTCTGTCCGCTGCTCGCGGTCGGCATGGGCAGCTGGGGCGGACTCGGCTGGTGGGCGGGCTTCGCGCTCGCCGCGGCGGGGATGCTCATGTCGTGGCTGCTGATCCAGTTCGACGGTGGCAAACTGGACGGCATCGGCGACCGCCCCGCGAACGCACCCGCCAATCGCGATTACATCATCTACGTCTGCGCAATTCTCGCCATTCCCGTGGTGTGGTTCCTGTTCAGCAATCTGATGGGCAGCGCGCCGGCCGCCGAAGGCTCGGGGATCGTCGGCTACGTCGCCAATCTGCCGATCATGGGCAAGATCATGTTCGGGACGTTCATCATTGCGGTGCCCGGAATCCTCATCTGGTCGTTCCTCAAAGGCACCAAAGCCGAGTTCCAGATGATGATCGCGGCGATGGTCCTGATCACCTTTAACACCGTCTTCTGGACCCTGTTCGAACAGGCCGGATCGTCGCTGACCCTGTTCGCCGACCGCAACACCGACTTGAGCGTGTTCGGACTGTTCAGCATTTCGGCCGGTCAAACGCAGTTCTTCAACGCTGCCTTTATCGTCCTGTTGGCGCCCTTATTCTCGATGCTGTGGAACGGCATGGCCCGAAAGGGCATCGAACCGGCGATCCCGGTCAAATTCGGCGTGGCGCTGATGGGCGTCGGCGCGGGCTTCCTGTTCCTGGTGTGGGGAGCGCAATTCGCCGGACCCGATTTCAAGGTCGGCTTGTGGTGGCTCGCCGGGCTCTACCTCATCCACTCGGTCGCCGAATTGTGCATTTCGCCGGTGGGCCTCAGCATGATCACCAAGCTGTCGATCGCGCGCATTGTGGGCATGATGATGGGGGTGTGGTTCCTGTCGATCGCGGTCGCCCAATATGTCGCCGGGCTGGTCGCGCAGGTCGCCTCGGTCGAGACCGTCGGCGGCCAGGTCACCAACCTCCAGGTCAGCCTCAACACCTATGTCGGGGTGTTCACCACCATCGGCTGGGTGTCGGTGGGGATCGGCGTGCTGTTGCTGCTGCTCAGCTGGCCGCTCAAGAAGCTGATGCACGGGGTCAAATGAGCCTTCGCAACGCGGCCGCGGTCGCAACTCTGGCGGCGCTCTTGTCGGGCTGCGCCGCGCTCGCCTCCAAGCCCAAGCCGGCGCCGCCGGTCAAGGTCAACCAGAACCCTTATGCGTCGACCTATGAGCGCTATCCGGGCGCATTGACGGTCATCCGCCACGCGACCGTGTTCGACGGCGATGGCGGGCGGATCGAGGACGGGACGCTCGTGTTTGGAGACGGCGTGATCCAGGCCATCGGCGGGCCCGAGATGGCGTCACCCGCGGGCGCGATCGCGGTCGACGGCACCGGCAAATGGGTGACCCCGGGAATCATCGACGTGCACAGCCATCTCGGCGACATTGCCTCCCCCGGAGTGGACGCCAATCAGGACGGCAATGAAGCGACCAGTCCGGCGCGTCCCGAAGTCTGGGCCGAACATAGCGTGTGGCCGCAGGACCCGGGGTTTTCGCGCGCGCTGATCAATGGCGGCGTCACAAGCCTGCAGATCCTGCCCGGTTCGGCGAACCTCTTCGGCGGCCGCTCGGTGACGCTCAAGAACGTGCCGGCGCGGACCGTGCAGGGGATGAAATTTCCCGGCGCGCCTTATGGCCTGAAGATGGCGTGCGGCGAAAACCCCAAGCGCGTTTACGGGTCCAAGGGCGGAATGCCGCAGACCCGAATGGGCAATATCGCTTATGCCCGCGGCACCTGGCTGAGGGCTCAGGCCTACAAGCGCAAATGGGACAAATATAACCGCATTGGCGGCGAGATGCCCGAGCGCGACCTCGCCATGGACACGTTGATGGGCGTGCTGGCGGGTGACATCATCGTCCACAACCATTGTTATCGCGCCGACGAAATGGCGCTGATGATCGATATGGCGAAGGAATTCGGATACAAGATCGGGACCTTTCACCACGCGGTCGAAAGCTACAAGATCGCGGATATCCTGGCGCGCGAAGGCATTTGCTCGGCGATGTGGGCCGACTGGTTCGGCTTCAAGATGGAGAGCTATGACGGGGTGAAGGAGAATATCCCGCTGGTCCACAACGCCGGGGCCTGCGCGATCGTCCATTCCGACGACGCCAACGGGATCCAGCGGCTGTACCAAGAGGCCGCCAAGGCGCTCGCCGACGGCCGCCGCGCCGGCATCGACATCAGCGACGCGGTCGCCTGGACCTGGCTCAGCCGCAACCCGGCCAAGGCCATGGGGATCCTCGACAAAACGGGGACGCTCGCGGTCGGCAAGATGGCGGATGTGGTGCTGTGGAACGGCAATCCGTTCAGTACCTACACCCGCCCCGAACGGGTGTGGATCGACGGCGCGCAGATGTTCGACGCCAACAATCCCAACCAGCGGCCGGTCAGCGACTTCGAACTCGGCCAGCCGGGCGAAGGGGATGCGAAGTGAGCGCCCGAATGTTCGCCGCACTACTCTTGGCAAGCGCGACCCCCGCCGCCGCCGAAACCTTTGCCATCAGCGGCGGGACGGTCGCGCTCGGGGACGGGTCGGAGCCGATTGCGGACGGCATGGTCGTGATCCGCGACGGGCGCATCATTGCCGCGGGCAATATCCGGATGAAGCTTCCCGCCGATACCCGCGTCATCGACGCTACCGGCAAATGGGTAACTCCTGGAATCGTTGCGGGGTTTACGCGGCTCGGCCTCGCCGAGATCGATCTCGGCGGCGACGAGTCGGACGACACCGGCGCCCGCACCGGACCGTTCAGCGCGGCGATCGACGTCGTGCCCTCGATCAATCCGCTCGCCAGCACCATCGCGGTCAACCGCGCCGACGGCGTCACCCGCGCGCTGGTGGCACCGTCGGTCGAGCGCAGCATCTTTGCCGGGCAGGGCGCGGTGATCGATACCGGCGCCGACATGCGGCCGGTGACCGCCGCGCGCGTCTTCCAGTTCGTCGAGCTCGGCGAGACCGGCGCCGAGAAGGCCGGCGGATCGCGTTCCTCGGCCCACGCTTTGCTCCGCAACGCCTTGCTCGAGGCGCGCGAGATCCGCGGGCAGCCGCTCGGCGCGCGCCGCGATGACGTCCTCCTGAACCGCTTCGACGCCCGCGCGCTGATCCCGGTTGTGGACGGGCGCCAATATCTGCTCGTCCATGTCGAACGCGCCAGCGACATCCTCGCGGTGCTCGACCTCAAGCGCGAATTTCCGGCGCTCAAGCTGGTGCTGGTCGGAGTCTCCGAGGGCTGGCTCGTCGCCGATGCCATCGCTCGCGCCGGGATTCCCGTCATCGCCTCGCCGCTTAATGATCTGCCGGCCGCGTTCGAGCGTCTGGCCTCGACCCAGTCGAACCTTGGCCGGATGGAGAAGGCCGGGGTCCGCGTCGCGATCGGGATGATCGACGACGACGACACCCGCTACCAGTTCCTCGAGCGCCAATATGCCGGCAATCTGGTCGGCCTGTCGCGGCTTCCGGGCAATGTCGGGGTGCGCTGGGGCGAGGCGCTGGCGATGATCACCTCGCGGCCCGCCGAGGCGATCGGCATGGGCGGCGAGATCGGCAGCCTCGCGCCGGGACGCCGCGCCGATATCGTCATCTGGTCGGG
>JANNDN010000186.1:0-6305 GCA_031387795.1 Sphingomonas sp. | reverse complement strand
CTCGACTCCCTCGAGCCCGGCCGGAGTGAACGGAATGCCGTCGAAGTCGCCGCCGAGCGCGACATGCTCGCGGCCCGCGACCTTGACGACATGCTCGATATGATCGGCGACGGTGCGCACGTCGGTCGCCGGACGCGGATGCGCGGAGTCCCATTTCACAAGCTCGGCTTCGACCGTCGCCTTGCTCGCCCGATGAATGGTCTTGAGCCGCGCTTCCTCGCCCGCGCGATCCGCCGACCAGTCCCACACCGCCTGCGAGATGAAGGGCGGCACAAAATTGACCATCACCACCCCGTCCTTGTCGCGCAGCAAAGCGAGGACATCGTCGGGGACGTTGCGCGGGTGCGGAACGATGCCGCCGGCGGAGCTGTGCGAGAAAATGACCGGGGCGTGGCTGGCGGCGATCGCCTGACGCATGACCGCGGGCGAGACGTGGCTGAGGTCGACCAGCATCCCGAGCCGGTTCATCTCGGCCACCACTTTGAGCCCGAACGGCGAGAGCCCGTTGAACTTGGGCTCGTCGGTCGCGCTGTCGGCCCATTCGGTGGTCTGGTTGTGGGTCAGCGTCATATAGCGCGCGCCCAGCGCTTGGAACTGGCGCAGCGCGGGCAGGCTGCCGCCGATTTGCCGCCCGCCCTCGATCCCGATCAGCGAGGCAATTTTGCCGCGGCGGTGGATGCGGACGATGTCGTCGGCGGTAAAAGCCTGCTCGAGGTCGCGGGGATATGCGGCGATCATCCGTTCGACGATATCGATCTGCTCGATCGTGCGCCGGATCGCCTCGTCGCCGGTGATCGTACCGTCGATATAGACCGACCAGAACTGGCCGCCGACCCGCCCCCGATGGAGCCGCGCCATGTCGGTCATCAGCGGCTTGTCGGGCCATTTGTCGGTGCCGCTGGCGAGGTTGGCGACCGCGGAGTCGTGGCTCTCCGACAATTGCTCGGCGATGTCGTTGTGGCCGTCGATCAGCGGGGTCTTGCGCAGCACCCGGTCGATCCGCGCCTTGACCTGGGGGTCGATGGGCTCCGCGGAACGAGCGACGGTGGCCACAGCGAGCGTGGCGAAGGCCGCCGCCATAAAATAAATTTTGTGCGTCATGTCGGGCGTTTAGGAAGCATGGCGCGGTCGCGCAATGTCGAGCCTCTTGCATCGCCCTGCCGTGGCCGCGCATCACCGGCGGCGATGCCAAAGCCGAAAGACCTCGAAGAAATCATGATCGTCGATCCCGATGACGGAATCGCCGACCTCGATTCGCATCTCGACCGGCTCGCCGCCGCGGCGGAGGAGCGGGGGTTCGAGTTCGATCGCCACGACGCGCGCAACGAGCTCCAGGCGGCAACCTTCGGCAAGCGCCGGCGCGTGTCCGCGCGGCTGGTCCTGTCGCCGACCGGCGCGATGGCAATCGAGGTTAAGGAAACCGACTAGGCCGCGAGCGGAAAGCGCAACAAGCGGTCGGACACCGGGACCAGCGCCGCCGCGCCGCCACCAACGACACGCAGAATCTCGGGATGGTGCGCGTCGAGCCCTCCGGTCAGCGACCCGAACGCGGGCATCACCAGCTTGGTCGCGGTCTGGACGAAGCAACGGCGCGAGACATTGCGGCCGCGCATATGAAGCCGCAATTTGGGGTGGAAATGCCCTGAAATCTCGGGCCGCGGGTCGCTCCGATCGGCTTCGTGGCGGAGGATGATGCCGTCGATCTCGAGCTCCTCGGCCAGCCGCCCGCCGCAATGATCGGCGAATCCCGGATCGTGATTGCCGACGATCCACACCCAGTCGAGCGACGCGGTCATCGCGATCAGGGTGTCGCGCGCGGTCCGGGGCAGGCGGTCGCAGCCGAAGTGGTCGTGGAAGCTGTCGCCGAGGCAATAGACGCGGCTGACCTTGGTCTCCGCGACCAAAAAGCCCAGCGCTGCGAGGGTCGCCTGCGAATCATAAGGCGGAAGAAATTGCCCGAGCCGAGCGAACCAGCTCGCTTTTTCGAGGTGGAGGTCGGCGACCAGCAAGGCGTCGTGGCGCGGCCAGTGGAGCGCGCCGTCCGCCGCGGCCTGAAATGTCTCACCAGCGAACGAAAGGGGAACCATGGGGTGGCTGTAGGCGGCAGCTGGGCACCACGCTAGGCCCAAAATCCGTTCGTGCTGAGTAGCCGCGTCAGCGGCGTATCGAAGCATGTCCTTCGATACGCGCCTTCGCTCCGCTCAGTCGCTACTCAGGACGAACGGGGGTCGAGTGCCTTTACTCGTAATCGCCGCCCGAGGGAGTCGGACGCGGCGGGGCGGCGGCGGTGAGGCGCAGCGCTTCGGCGGCCTCGCTCAGCGACGACAACTCTTCGGTTTCGTCCTCTTCGTCGATCCGCACCTTTTGCAGATTGTTGACCATCGCCTCGGCGAGTTCCTTCGGCTTGACCGTCACTTCGGCGATCTCGCGCAGCGCGACGACCGGGTTCTTGTCGCGGTCGCGGTCGACGGTGAGGTCGGCACCGCCCGAAATCTGCCGGGCGCGCTGCGCCGCGAGCAGGACCAGGTCGAACCGGTTCGGAATCTTGTCCACGCAATCTTCAACTGTAACGCGCGCCATTCGTCGCTCCGATCCTCAAGGTCTGTTTCGTTCGGGAAGGGCCGCGAGATAGGGACGCGGGGGCCAAAGGTCAAGAAAATCGAGTGCTTGCAAGGCTTGCCCCGCGCGGTCACAGCCGGTTGGCATGGCGAAGGTCAAGACCCCCAGAAAGGCGAGCGCGTCGAGTTCGCATCCGGGGCCCGATCGCGCCGCGCGGCGGGTCACGGTCGATGGCAATGGCCTGACCCTGCTCCCCGACGGGCCCGAACGGCTCGAGGTACTGCTGGCGCTGATCGACGGCGCCAAGCAATCGCTGCGCCTGCTCTATTATATCTACGAGCCGGACCGGACGGGCGACCTCGTGCGCGCGGCGCTGCTCCGCGCGATCGAACGTGGGGTGAAGGTCGCGTTGCTGGTCGACGGCTTCGGGGCGAGCGAGGCGCCCGACGATTATTTCCTCGGGCTGACCAAGGCGGGGGCGCGCTTCTGCCGCTTCATCCCGCGCTACGGACGGCGCTACCTGTTGCGCAATCACCAGAAGATGGCGCTGGCCGACGCCGAGAGCGACCCGCAGGTGCTGATCGGCGGGTTCAATATCTCGGACGATTACTTCGGCACGGTCAAAGACGGCGCGTGGCGCGACATCGGCCTATTGGTCGAGGGCCCCGCGGCGTCGCGGCTGTCGGCCTATTTCGACGATCTGTTCGATTGGGCGACGGTCAAGAACAGCCCACTCCGGCTGCTCCGCAAGATCATCTTCGATTTCAGCGAGACCAGGGGCAAGCTGCAATGGCAGATGGGCGGGCCGACCGCCAAATTGAGCCCGTGGGGCGTGTCGACCTGCCGCGACCTCGTGCACAGCCGCGATGTCGAGATGATCGTCGCCTATTTCGCGCCCACCGACGGGATGCTCAGGCGCATCGCCAGGGTCGGCAAGCGCGGGCGAGCGCGGCTGATCATGGCCGCCAAGTCCGACAATAATGCCACCATCGCGGCGGCGCGCTATACCTATAACCGCTTGTTGCGGCGCGGGGTCGAGCTGTTCGAATATGTGCCCACCAAGCTCCATTCGAAGCTCGTCATCGTCGACGAGGTCGTCCACATCGGCTCGTCCAACCTCGACATCCGCAGCCTCTATCTCAACATGGAGCTGATGCTGCGGGTCGAGGACGGCCCGTTTTCGCAGATGATGCGCAATTATTTCGAAGGCGAGCTGGCCAGCTGCACCAAGATCGTGCCGGAAATCCAGAAGCGCCGTGCGACGCTGTGGAACCGGATCCGCTGGGCGCTGTCCTTCTTCCTTGTCACCAGCTTCGATTTCGGCGTGACCCGGCGCCTCAACTTCGGCCTCGAAGGCGACTGATCAGCGGCTTCGACTATTGGGGTTCGCGATAGGCCCAGAAGAGGGTCGCGGGCGGCACGTTGACCCATTCGAACCCGCGCTCGATGCGCTCGAAGAAAGGCGCGATGAAGTCGCGGACCTTGGGGCTGAACTGATAGACCAGGAACGCGCCGCCGGGGCGGATGGCGGATGCGGTGGCCTTGGCGATGGCATCACCGATCCCGGGTGGCAGCGTCGAGAAGGGCAGTCCCGAGAGGATGTAGTCGGCCTTGCCGAGGCCGCGTTCGGCCAGGATCTGCTCGACGTCGGCGGCGGAACCGGTGACCGCGACCAGCCGCGGATCGTCGATCGAGCCCTTGAGGAAAGTGGTGAAGTCGGCGTTGGTATCGATCGTCACCAAAGTCGCGTCGGGACCGAGCAGTTCGAGGATCGGGCGGGTGAAGGTGCCGACGCCCGGCCCATATTCGACGAACAGGCGCGTGGTCTCCCAATCGACCGGCCCGAGCATCCGCGAAATCAGAATCCGGCTCGAGGGAATGATCGACCCGACCATCCGCGGGTGCTTGAAAAAGCCGCGCAGGAATTGCCAGCGCGGGCTTGGCGAACGGCGGTCGTGCCCGGCGAGACGCCGGCTGGTCTTGATCGTTCGCGCGGTAGAAATCGTCATGCAGGCTCCGTCCGGGGCAGCGAAGGGGCGGAGCGTTGGCAAAAGCGCCGCGGCTTGGCAAGCGCGGCGATGCCTTGCTCTGCCGGGTTTGGCCGCGAGCCGGACATTTTCCGCGATGAAGAGGTTCCGCTCGGCACCATGCGCGACTAACGGTCGCGCCGTGGCAGCGATCGGCAACCATCGAGGCATCGGCGGGACCGCGCTCAGCACGCCCAATTTCCTGCTGCTCTACGCCGCCATGCTGGTCGCGGCGTCGGGCAATACCGCGGTCCAGGCGGTGATGCCGGCGATCGGGCGGCAGATGGGGATGCCCGACCTCATCGTCGCGGTCGCCTACACGATCTCGGCGGTGCTGTGGGTCGCGCTGGCGCCGTTCTGGGCGCGGGCGAGCGACCGCCACGGGCGCAAGGCACTGACGTTGCTTGGAGTTAGCGGGTTCGTCGTCTCGACCGGGCTTTGCGGGCTGGCGCTCGAGGCGGGGCTCGCGGGCTGGGTCAGCGCCGCGACTGCGTTCACCTTGTTCGCGCTCGCCCGTTCGATCTACGGCTCGCTGGGCTCGGCGACGCCGTCGGCGACCCAGGCCTATCTCGCCTCGCGGACTCGGCGCGGCGCACGGGTGACCGCTTTGTCCTCGCTTGCCTCGAGCTTCGGGTTGGGGACGGTGCTCGGACCGGCGCTGGCGCCGTTGTTCGTGCTGCCGATGGTCGGCCTGTCGGGTCCGTTCTTCGGCTTTGCAGCGATCGGCCTGGTCGTGTTCGTCGCGGTCGCCTGGTGGCTGCCCGACGATACGCGTCCGCGGCACGGCCGGCGGGCCGGGCGCGGGGCGGCGATGAGCTATCCCTCGCTGGCCAGCTCGCCGACCGGATCGAGCGTCATCGCCGCCACCTCGCCGCGCCATGTCTCGACCCTCAAGTGGAGCGACCCGAGGGTGCGCCCGTGGATCATCGCCGGGGTCGCCTCGGGCCATGCCCAGGCGGCGCTGCTCACCTTCCTCGGCTTCTTCGTCATCGACCGGCTGGGGCTCGCCCCGCTCGGCTCGGAAAGCCAGATCGCGATCGTTCTGATGGCGGGCGCGGGCGCGACCCTGGCCGCGCAATGGGGCCTGATTCCAAGGCTGAGACTGTCGCCGCGCGCGCTGATCGTGTCGGGGTCCTTAATCGCGGCGGCGGGCTTTGCGATCCTCGTCGGGTCGGGCGATCTCTACGGACTGGTGCTTGGCTTTGCGCTCGCCAGCCTCGGCTTCGGCTTCACCCGGCCGGGGTTCACCGCCGGCGCCAGCCTCGCCGTGCCTCTGTCCGAACAGGGCGGGGTCGCGGGGATCATCACCGCCGCCAACGGCATCGCTTATGTCGCGGCGCCGGCGCTGACGATGGTCGCCTATCAGGCGGGGGCGTCGATCCCGGCGCTGATCTCGCTCGCCGGGCTGCTGGCACTGGCGTTGTGGGGCTGGCTGCGCTTGCCCTGAGGCTCAGCCGGTCTTGCCGCCGTCCTTGGGTTTCAGCATGCCCGGGAGCACAAAGCCGATCCCGCTCAACGGCCGCACCGCCTCGCTTTTCAGCGTATCCTGGATGCGGTCATATTCCTCGAGCATTTCGGGAGTGACCGAGGCGCGGGTTTCCTTCAGCGCCGATTCGAAATCTTCCATCGTCACCTCTTTCTCGTCGAGCCCGCGGCGGAGCGCGGTGAGCCCGGCTCGGCGGACCAGATCCTCGAGGTCGGCGCCGGTGAAGCGCTCGG
>JANNDN010000175.1:0-4194 GCA_031387795.1 Sphingomonas sp. | reverse complement strand
GGCCCGATGCGCTCGAGGTGGCCGGCAACGTTGCGGGTTTCGTCTTGCTCATATTGCATGGCGCGGGTCTCATCGCCGAGCACCAGGGTTCCCAGGAACACCTGGCGCACCGCGTCGCCGGGGAAGATCAATCCGACATAGCGCTGCGACCCGCTGATCTTGTCGAGCCGCTGGAGCGAGCCGTCGCGGCCGACGACGCAGGTGAAAGCGGGGTAGGCGACGTAATCGAGCATTCCGTCCGACTGAGCGCCGAGCTTGGTCACCCGGCAGCGGTAGTGACCGTCGGGGATCGCGGGTTCGGCGAGTGCGGAATCGGGATCGAGCAGCGCGCCCTCGCGATCGATCTCAACTGAATGGCCAGCGCGGCGCGCTGCCGCCACGCCCTTGGCAAAGTTCGAGCGCCAACCGCGCAGCCGGTCACGGTCGTTGTCCGACACCCGCTCCCGCCACGACGGCGAATAAGCCGGCATGGCGAGCGATTGCGGAAGCTGCGTGCCGCCGCCGCATCCGCCGAGCAGCGCCGTCGCCAGAATGAGTGCGATCCGGTGGTTCATGCGGCCGTCCATCCGCCGTCCATGCTGATATTGGCTCCGGTAATCGACCCGGCCTCTTCGCCGCACAGGAACAAGGCCAGCGCCGCGACCTCTTCGGGGGTGACGAAGCGCTTGGTCGGCTGCGCCGCCAGCAGCACGTCGTTGATGACCTGCTCGCGGGTCAGGCCGCGGGTCTTCATCGTGTCGGGGATCTGCCGCTCCACCAGCTCGGTCCAGACATAGCCGGGAGAGATGCAATTGACGGTCACGCCCGCTTGAGCGGCCTCCAGCGCGGCGGTTTTGGTGAAGCCCGCGACGCCGTGCTTGGCTGCGACATAGGCGCTCTTGCCGGGCGAGGCGACGAGGCTGTGCGCGCTCGCGGTGTTGATAATCCGGCCCCAACCGCGCCCCACCATCGCGGGCAGCGCGAGGCGGGTGGTGTGGAACACTGCGCTCAGATTGACCGCAATCACCGCGTCCCATTTGTCGGGCGGAAATTCGTGGACCGCTGCGACATGCTGGATCCCGGCATTGTTGACGAGGATGTCGGGGGCCCCAAGCTCGGCGGCGCAGCGCTCCATCATCCGCGCGATTGCCGCCGGATCACTGAGGTCGGCGCCGTCATGAAGCGCGCCGAGCTCGACCTCGAGCGCCTTGATCGCGCTTGGCTCCCCGAAGCCGTTGAGCATGACCTTCGCGCCCGCGCTCGCCAGACGTCGCGCGATGGCGAGGCCGATCCCCGAGGTCGATCCGGTGACCAGCGCCACCTTCCCAGCGAGTTTTCCGTCCGCGTCCATGTCTTCCTCTCGCGTGGCGGGGCGATCATTGCAACCGTTACGGCGGTGAGGCATTCAGCCTCCGACACAGGAGGGAACATCATGCGTCTGGACGGCCCCGGCAGCGACAATTTCGAAGACCGTACCGGATTGCCCGGGATCGGCGGCGGCGGCGGCGGCGGCAATCTGCTCGGCTGCCTGTTGCCGCTGGTGGCGAGCCGCTTCGGCTTGATCGGGGTCGCGATCCTGTTGCTCGGCTATTGCGCGCTGACCCAGTTCGGCGGAGGCAGCATCCTTGGCGGTGGTGGCCCGGCTACGACGACCGAAACTGCGCCCTCTGGCCAAACAACTCTCGCGCCCGAGACCCGGGGGCTGCTGACCGGCGTCCTGGGCTCGACCGAGCGCGTGTGGGGCGACTTGTTCCAGAAGGCCGGGCGGACGTACGAACCGACCCGGCTGGTCGCCTACAAAGGCGGGACCCGGACGGAATGCGGCACCGGCCAGGCCGCAATGGGGCCGTTTTACTGTCCCAACGACAGCCGCATCTACATCGACCCGGCTTTCTTCAACGAGCTGTCGCGCCGCTTCCAGGCGCCCGGCGACTTCGCCCAGGCCTATGTCATCGCGCACGAAGTCGGGCACCACATCCAGAACCTTGAGGGCACGCTGGACAAGAGCCAGACCGCGCAGGCGAGCGTGTCGCGCGCCGAAGGCAATGCGATCCAGGTCGGGGTCGAGCTTCAGGCCGATTGCTACGCCGGCGTGTGGGCGGCGAATGCCAAGGACAGCCAGGGCCGCTCGATCCTCGAGCAGGGCGATCTGGAAGAAGGCATGCGCGCCGCCGAGGCGATCGGCGACGATACGCTCCAGCAGCAGACCCAGGGCCGCGTGGTCCCCGAAAGCTTCACCCACGGCAGCTCGGCCCAGCGCATGGAAGCGCTCCGTCGCGGGCTTTCGACCGGCGATCCGGGGCAGTGCAAATTTAATCAGTAAAGTTCGGCGCAAATCCGACCGAGGTCTGTTTAAGCGCAACCGAGCGGACGCGCGTCAGCAAATCGTTCGGCACTGTCCATTTCCAATCAACAATGGAATGGAGAGCGCCGATGTCCTTTTGCCTGACCGGACTCGATCCGACCCGATTTGAGTCACTTTGGGGTCTCGATGACGCGGCTCTGGCCGAACGTGCAATTACGCGGTTGAAGGCTGAAGAGGGTTACCCCGACCGGATCACCCTTTCCGACATCAAGATCGGCGCGCCGACCCTGTTGTTAAACTTCGAGCATTTGCCCGCGCCTTCCGCCTATCGTGCCAACGGGCCGATATTCGTTGCCGAGGGGCAGGAAGAAGTTGGACGCTACGAAAATCGAATTCCCGTCGACATGGTCGGACGACTCTATTCGGTGCGAGCATACGACCACAGGAATTGGATGATCGACGCGGACGTCGCCGAGGGCCTTGATCTCCCGCCGCTGTTCGATCGCATATTCAGTGACGGGGCAGCCTTCATCCACCTTCATCATGCGCGGCGCGGCTGCTTCGCGTGCCGCGTCGACCCCGTTGACTATTACAAGGAGACGGGGCGATGAGTGCGCTTGTTGTCCTTGCCTTCGCGGCCGCCGCAACCATCGTCGCCGCCGAAACTGGCGCCCCCTACCACGGCTGGCGTTTCAGTCCCGACATCAGCTCGGCCGAAACGCTTACAGTGGCGTTGGTGCGAGGAAAGGCCGAGCGGATAGAACGCCCCGGCCCGCCTGTGGTGACCGTGTCCCCCCTCTCGGGCGACGTCGCGGCGGTTCATTTCGAAATGGTAAAAGGCGCCCACGGCTGGATTGTCCGCGACATCTATCCGCAGTCGTCAATCGATGGAGCTTATCCGAGCGAATGCCTTCCGCCGATCGGCGAGCGCGGCGACTTTTGGCATTCCGACGCGGCATTTCGGGTCGTCGTCGCCGCTCCCGCGGAAACTAAGATCGCATTCCAAGTCATGGACCCGCGGAACTGATCGCTTCTCGCCTTGGCAGCACTCTCGGGCGGCGTTCGGGGTTCACCGCTTCGCTTTTGAATGAAAATCGGCGGAATGGATCATTGTCGACAGGGGTCTGGTGCGTGCTTTACAGCTTCACCAGCATCTTGCCTGTATTCCGCCCGCTGAAAAGGCCCAGGAACGCTTCCGGTGTCTTGTCCAGTCCGTCGACCACCGTCTCCTGCGATTTGACCGCGCCGCTCGCCAGCCACGGCCCCATATCGGCGTAGAATTCGCCCATCCGCGGCAGGAAATCGGTGAAGATAAAGCCCTGGAGTCGGATCCGCATCGCGATCACGCGCATGATGTAGCGGAAGGCCGCGGGCTCGCCCGAATTGTAGCTGTCGATCATCCCGCAAATGGCAAAGCGCGCATTCTGCCGCGCCAGCGCGAACGCCGCATCGAGATGGTCGCCGCCGACATTGTCGAAATAGACGTCGATGCCCTCGGCGCCGACCGACTTGGCGGCGGCGGCGAGCGACTTGACCAGCGGGCCGGCGGAATAATCGACCGCGGCGTCGGCCCCGAGCGAGCGTACGAACTCGCATTTTTCGGCCCCTCGCGCCGAGCCGATGACAATCATGCCCTTGGCCTTGGCGATCTGCACCGCCGCCGAGCCCACCGCTCCCGCCGCGGCGGAGACGAACACCACGTCGCCGTCTTTCGCCGAGGCGGCGTCGAGCAGCCCGAAATAGGCCGTTCCGCCAGTCAGACCGAGATTGCCGAGGAACGCTTGCGGGGGGACGCCGAGGTCGGGAAGCTTGTTCGCCGTCTTGGCCGCAATCACCGCCTCGTCGCGCCAGCCGGCCATGTGCTGGACCAGATCGCCGGGCGCGAAGCCCTCGGCCTTGCTCTCGACCAC
>JANNDN010000113.1:0-13067 GCA_031387795.1 Sphingomonas sp. | reverse complement strand
GCCATGGCGGTCGCCTCGCCGCCCATCCGGTCGAGCTCATGCTGATAGGTCGAACGCGCGATATCCACCGTGTTCTCGAGCATGTTGCGAGCACGGTCGGAGAACCAGAATTCGAGCCCGCTCTGGAACAACAAGGAGGCGAAGATGGCGACGATCACGGTCGGCACCGCGGCGATCACCGAAAACAGGGCTACCAGCCGAGTGTGCAGTCGCCCGCCGCCCAGCCCACCATGCTCCGCCCGACGGATCGCGAGCCGGCGCGAGTAGAGCACCATCAGCGCGATCGCCGGCACCAGATTGGCGATCAGGAGCAGTGCGATCAGTGGCGGCGAGAGCAAGGTTCCGGGCGTCGAATCCCGGCTCAGCAGGAAATAGCTGATCGCCAGCATCGCCGCCTGAAGGATCGCGATGGCGACCGCGAGCCGCTTGTAAAAGCGCCCGCTCTCGCGCTCGCGCTGAAGCCAGGCCTCGAGCCTTCGACCCCTCAGCGATTCACCGGCGCGTGCATCCATTGCCGCGCGCCCTATCATGGGCGTTGCACAAAGAACACACTGTTGCGCAGGCTTTTTTCAGGCTGCGGCGCGGGCCATCCACGGCGCGTAAAATTCGCGCAGTTCGGCGATCACCCGCCCGGGATCGTCGTAGGTGTTGAGGCGCTGGCGCAGCTCGGCCGAGCCGTGCAGCCCCTTGGTGTACCAGCCGATGTGCTTGCGCGCGAGATTGACCCCGGTGCGGGTGCCATAGAGCTCCAGCATGTCGTCGTACTGGCCGAGCATGGTGCCGAGCTGCTCGTCGAGGCCGGGATCGGGGCGAGCCCCCTTCCCGCTTAGCTCCGCCATGACCTGCGCCAGCAGCCACGGCCGCCCGTAAGCGCCGCGTCCGATCATCACTCCGTCGGCGCCCGACTGGCGCAGCGCTTCTTTGGCGTCCACGACCGAGCAAATATCGCCGTTGACGATCACCGGCAGCGCGACCGCATCCTTGACCGCGCGAACGAAGGCCCAGTCGGCCTCACCCTTGTAGAGCTGGCAGCGAGTGCGGCCGTGGACGGTGATCATGCGCACGCCCAAATCCTCGGCGATGCGCGCGAGTTCGGGGGCGTTGAGGCTGTCGTGGTCCCAGCCCATGCGCATCTTGAGCGTCACCGGCACCGTCACCGCCTTGACGGTGGCATCAATGATTGCCGTCGCCAGTGGGATCTGGCGCATCAGCGCCGATCCGGCGTCGCCATTGACGACCTTTCTCACCGGGCAGCCCATGTTGATATCGATGATCGCGGCGCCGCGCTGCTCGTTGAGCTTTGCCGCTTCGGCCATGACGTGCGGCTCGCACCCCGCGAGCTGGACCGATACCGGCTCCTCGCTCGGGTCCCACAGGCTTTTCTGCAGGCTCTGGCGGGTTTCGCGGATCATCGCCTGACTGGCGATCATCTCGCTCACCGTCAGTCCCGCGCCGAAGCGTTTGACGACCTTTCGGAACGGTCGGTCGGTGACGCCCGTCATCGGCGCCAGGATGACCGGCGAGTCGATCTGGATCGGCCCGATCGTGATGGGTTTCAGCGCTGCCATGGGACGCGCGCCTTTACAGGAGGCCCTGTGGGGGAGCAAGGCGCGGGCGAAACCATGACCACCAGCGCAATCATCGTCGCCGCGGGCAGCGGGCAGCGCCTTGGCGGCCCTCTCCCCAAGCAATATCAGCCGCTCGCCGGCCAATCCTTGCTCACCCGCGCGGCGCGCAACCTTGCGCGTCATGCCGCGGTGGGCGAGCTGGTGGTGGTGGTCGGCGAGGGTCAGGACGAGCTCGCTCGGTCCGCACTCACGGGACTCGATGCAATGCTCGTCCGCGGCGGCGCCAGCCGGTCGGATTCGGTCCGCGCGGGGCTTGCCTCGGTGACTTCGGACGCAGTGCTGGTCCACGATGCCGCCCGCCCCTTCTGCCCGCATGCGGTCATCGATCGCCTGCTCGCCGCGCTCGAATTCCACGACGGCGCCGCGCCGGTGCTGGCGGTCAGCGATACCCTCGCGCGGTCGGGGGATGAACTCGGCGGTCCGGTTGATCGCTCGAATCTGGTCCGCGTCCAGACTCCGCAGGCGGCACGGACCGCTGCGCTCCGTCAGGCCTATGCGCAATGGGACGCGGCGGAACCGCCGACCGACGAGACCAGCGTGCTCCGCGCGGCCGCAATGCGGGTCGCCGCGGTCGCCGGCGCGGCCGAACTCGAGAAGATCACCACCGCCGACGATTTCGCGCGGGCGGAGCGCTGGCTCGCCGGAGCGATGGTTCCTCGAACGGGCCTCGGCTTCGACGTCCACGCGTTCGGCGGCGAGGGTCCGCTGATGCTCGGCGGGATCGCGGTCCCTCACGACCGCGGGCTCGCTGGGCATAGCGACGCCGACGTCTTGCTCCACGCCATTACCGATGCCCTCCTCGGCGCCGCGGGATTGGGCGATATCGGCGATCATTTTCCGCCTTCCGACGAGCGCTGGAAAGGCGCGGCATCAGCCATCTTCCTCGCCCACGCGGCCGCACTTGTGCGCGCGGAGGGTGCAATCATCGACGCGGTGGATTGTACGCTGATCGCCGAGGCCCCCCGGCTGGGGCCGCACCGCGCGGCCATTCGTGAACGGATCGCGGACATCCTGGCGCTCGATCCGCGCCGGGTCAGCGTCAAGGCGACGACCAGCGAACGTTTGGGCTTCACCGGGCGCGGCGAAGGCATTGCCGCCCAGGCGGTAGCCAACATCAGAATGGACGTGGATTCGTGAGCGAAAACCTCCTTCCCGAAAATCTCGTCGCCAAGGCGCGCGAGGTGATCGAGGCCAATCGCGCGGCGGGGCGGCGGATCGCGGTCGCCGAAAGCTGCACCGGCGGGCTGGTGTGCGCGGCGTTGACCGAAATCCCCGGATCCTCGGACGTGTTCGAGGCGGGCTATGTTACCTATTCCAACGCCGCCAAGATCAGCGAGCTCGGCGTGTCGAGCGAAGTGGTCGAGACGTTCGGCGCGGTCAGTGTGGCGACCGCCTGGGCGATGGCCCGCGGAGCGCTGGCCGCCTCCGATGCCGATGTCGCGGTCGCAATCACCGGGGTCGCCGGGCCGGGCGGTGGGACCCCGTCGAAGCCGGTCGGGACGGTCGTCTTCGCCTGCGCCGTGCGCGATGCGGACCCGGCCAAGATCGTCGCCGACCAGCGCTTCTTCGATGAGCAGACCCGCTCGGGGGTCCGACTTCAGGCGGCGCTCTGCGCGCTCGAGCTGCTGATCCCGTAGAGGGCCACGGCCCGCTGCTCGAACGCGCCCGTCATCCGCCTCAAGGCGCGGTCGAACATCTGCCCGGCGAGGCTTTCGAACAAGCGATTCTTGAACGCGAAGTCGACCGAGAAATGGACGCTGGTTCCGCCGCTTACGGGATCGAATGTCCATTCATTGTGAAGAAACTTCAGCGGCCCTTCGACATAATCGACGCAGATCTTGCGCGGCCGATCCTTGACCACGCGGCTGGTGAACCGCTCCTTGAACGCGTTGAACCCGACGACGAGGTCCGCGACCGTCTCCGCCTCGCTCGACGAGCGCACCCTGACCGCGACCACCCACGGCAGGAATTTGTCGTAATTGGCGACGTCGGCGACGAGGTCGAACAATTGCTCGGGCGAGTAGGGGAGGAATTTCGTCTCGCTGTGGCGAGGCATCAGGCGACAGCCCCCGCTTTCGCCAATTGCGCCGCGCGATTGTCGCGCATCTTCGCGAAGTCGTCGCCAGCGTGATAGCTCGACCGCGTGAGCGGGCTCGCCGCGACCAGCAGGAAGCCCTTGGCGCGGGCGATCGCGGCATAAGCGTCGAACGCCTGCGGAGTGACGAACTCCTCGACCGTGGCATGGCGCGGGGTCGGTTGGAGATATTGCCCCATGGTCAGAAAATCGACGCCGGCCGAGCGCATATCGTCCATCACCTGGTGAACTTCGAGCCGCTGCTCGCCCAGACCCACCATGATCCCCGACTTGGTGAAGATCGACGGGTCCATCCGCTTGACGCTCTCGAGCAGCCGCAGCGAGGCATAATAACGCGCACCCGGGCGGATCGTCGGATAAAGCCGCGGCACCGTCTCCAGATTGTGATTGTAGACATCGGGCCGGGCGGCGACGATCGCCTCGACCGCGGCCTCATGCTTGTTGCGGAAATCGGGGGTCAGGATCTCGATCGTGGTCGCGGGCGTGGTGCGGCGCAGCGCCTCGATCACTTTGACGAACTGGCTCGCCCCGCCATCGGGCAGATCGTCGCGATCGACGCTGGTGACCACGATATGCTGCAGGCCAAGTTTGGCCGCCGCGATCGCGACATGCTCGGGCTCCAGCGGGTCGACCGCGCGCGGCATGCCGGTCTTGACGTTGCAGAAGGCGCAGGCCCGCGTGCACGTATCGCCCAGAATCATCACCGTCGCGTGCTTCTTGGTCCAGCATTCGCCGATATTGGGGCAGGCCGCTTCCTCGCATACCGTGACCAGACCGAGGTCGCGCATCAGCTTACGCGTCGACGCATAGCCTTCGCTGGTCGGGGCCTTGACCCGGATCCAGTCGGGCTTTCTTTGACGTTGTACTGGCGCGGGCGCGTTCATCGAGGGGCAGATAGCGATTGAGGAGGCGGCTTGCCACCCCCTCGCCCGCCCCTTAACCCGCGTCGACGATGCCCCATTTCACCAAACTCATCGACGGCTATCGCCGCTTCCGCGAGCATGACTGGGCCACGGAGCGCGAGCGCTGGACCGAACTCGCCGAGGGCCAGAGCCCCAAGATCATGGTCATCGCCTGTTCCGACTCGAGGGTCGACCCGGCGCAGATCTTCGATATCCGCCCGGGTGAAATCTTCGTCGTCCGCAACGTCGCCGCGCTCGCCCCGCCCTATGAAACCAGCCGCGGTTTCCACGGCGTTTCGGCGGCGCTCGAGTTCGCGGTGACCCAGCTCGGCGTGGGCGAGATCCTGGTCATGGGACATGGCCTGTGCGGCGGCTGCGCGGCGGCGCTGACCGGCCAGTTCGCCGACACCGTGCCCGGCGAAGGTCATTTCATCGCCGATTGGGTGCGGATGCTCGATGCCCCGCGCGACCGCATCCGCGCCGCTCATGCCGATCTCGATCCCGAGGCATTCCTAGAGATGGAGCGCGAAGCGGTGAAGGTCAGCCTCGCCAACCTGCGCACCTTCCCGTGGATTTTGGAGCGCGAGCAAAGCGAGGCGCTGCGGCTGCACGGCGCGCACTTCTCGATCGCGGAAGGCAAGCTCTACATACTCGACGAGGCGGAAGATGCCTTCCGCCCCGTCTAGGTTTCCATCAATCATCTGAGCGCCGATGGCGCCCGTCAGGCTAGCAGCGGACCGTCTGGTCGTAATGCGCGCGCCCGTACTGATCGACATAATAGCAATAGCCGCGGGTATCGCGGTAATATTGGCGGTTGTTGACGACCGCTCCAAGCACGCCGCCGAGCACTGCTCCGGCAATCGCGCCTTCGACCGTGCTGACGCCCGGGATCACGCTTCCGGCGATGGCTCCGGCAACTCCGCCGACCGCGGCGCCACCGACAGCGTTGCCCGCCTGGCCATAGCCCTGCTGGCCGTAGCCCTGCTGCTGCCCGTAGCCCTGGTTATAGCCATTATTGTAATAAGGGTCGTATCCGGCCTGGTTCGGATAGGTGGCACAGCCGGCAAGCGAGACGCTGGCAAGCGCGGCTACAATCGCAATTTTCCTCATCATTCGTCCTTCCAACATCGACTTACCGATATCGGCACAGTGCTTGAACAAGCGTTTCGTTCCCGCATCGTTCATCGCTCCGAAAGGTGGTGTTTCAGGCGGTGGTCAAAAAGCGCGGTTCCGCTAAGAAGAGCGGCGGAAGGATTTTTCGAATATGCGTGAGCGGGGACCCGAACAGGACGCCAATGTTGCGCTGCTGATCGATGCCGACAACGCCTCCCCCGAACATCTCGATGAAGTGCTGCTCGTGCTTGGCGAGCTCGGCACGATCAACATCCGCCGCGCGTATGGCAATTGGGCCAAGGCCAGCCTCAAGAGCTGGGGCAATCTCACCGGGCGCTATTCGATCGTCCCGATCCAGCAATTCGACGTCGCCAAGGGCAAGAGCGCGACCGACATGCGGATGACGATCGATGCGATGGACCTGCTCTACCGCGGCCATGTCGACGGCTTCGGGCTGATGACCTCGGACAGCGACTTCCTGCCGCTCGCCCAGCGTCTTCAGGAGGATGGTTTGCCGGTGTACGGTTTCGGCACTCCCAAGACCCCGGAGAGCTTCCGCGAGTCCTGCACGCGCTTCTTCGACGTCGGGGCGCTCGCACTGGGCAAGGCGGATGAACTCGAACAGCCGCACACAGAGGCCGGCCAGCGCCCGGTCGGGGCGGAGCTGCTGCAGGTGCTTGGCGCCGCCTACAAAGCCTCCAAGCGCGACGAGGAAGGCTATACCCCGCTCAGCGAGCTCGGCCAGCGGGCCAAAGCAGTGTCGAGCTTCGCGGCGCGCAATTACGGCTACACCCGCCTGTCCGAACTGATCAAGGCGGTGCCCAATTTCGAGGTCAAGAGCGCCGACGACGGGAGCATCCTGGTCAAGCGGCTACGGTAGAAAGCCCAAGGAACCACCCCTGGTCCGTCGCGGTTCATGCCCCGCAATGAAATTCCAAGGAGGCATCCCATGTTCGGCAATGACGAAAGCCCCGAAACCCACCTGAAAAAAGCGTTCTGGAAAGAGCTTCAGAGCGACCGCACGTTGATGCTCGGGCTGCACGGGGTTGACGACGACCGCACTCGCCCGATGACCGTGCAGGTCGATTTGCCCGAAGACGGCGACAAGGAAGACGGCGGACCGATCTATTTCTTCGCCTCGAAGAACGAGGGCATCGGCCAGGACTTGAAGGCCGGCGCGCGCGCCATCGCCACCTTCGTGTCGAAGGGCCACGGCATCTTCGCGCACATCCACGGCACCCTCCACGCCGACGACGACCGCGCGGTCATCGATCGTTTGTGGAACCCGTTCGCGGCGGTCTGGTACAAGGACGGCAAGGACGACCCCAACTTGCTCCTCATCCGCTTCGAGGCGACCCGCGCCGACATCTGGGAATCGACCCCCGGCCAAACACTCAAGGCCGCGGCGCTGAAAAGCCTGTTCAACGTCGATCCGGGCGAGGACCAGCAGCGCGAGCACCAGGCCGAAGTGAAGCTCTGACGCATCCTCATTGACTCCCGGCGACTGTCATCGCAGCCTGCGCGGGGGGCATATGAGGGGGTCGAGGATGTTCGAAGACACGCGCTACGCCGAAAAGGCGCTCGGCCTGCTCAGGATCGTCTCGGCCTTGCTGTTCATCCAGCACGGCACCTCGAAGCTGTTCGGCTTTCCGCCCTTCGCGATGGGGGCCTTGCCCGAAATGGGGAGCCTGCCGTGGATCGCGGGGGTGCTCGAGCTTGTCGGCGGATTGCTCCTGCTCGTCGGATTGCTCAGCCGCTTCGTTGCCTTCATTCTCTCGGGCGAAATGGCGGTCGCCTACTGGATGATCCACGCCCCGCAATCGACCTTTCCGGTCGAAAATCACGGCGACGCGGCGATCCTGTTCTGTTTCGTCTTCCTGTACATCGCCGCGGCCGGTCCCGGCGCCTGGAGCGTCGACGAATCGCGCACCAAGCGGGTGCGGCACTCCGAACCGTCGGGCGCGGACTAACCGATCAGGGTCAGTTCGACCGTCACCGGCTCATCCACCGCTAGCGCGGCGCGCTTCCTGATCTCGGCCTTGACCGGCAGCAGATAGCCGCCCGCTTTCAGTGGAAACACCGAAGTCCGCCAGCGTATGTCGTCGATGCACGCCTCAACCCGCACCGACCCGAACCCCCGCGGCAAGGCCATCGCCTCCGCCTTGATCGCCGCCGACTGCTCCTCGGGCACAGTCACAAAATACCACCGTCCTGAAGACTCACCCGTCCAAAGCCACAGTGGGGAGGTGAAGGTGATCACGACCCGTCGCGTAACTTTTACCGCTGCAGCTTGCGATACGTCGTCCGGTGCGGCCTGGTCGCTTCTTCGCCCAGCCGCCTCACCTTATCCTCTTCGTACGCCGCGAAATTGCCTTCGAACCATTCGACGTGGCTGTCGCCTTCGAACGCGAGGATGTGGGTGGCGAGGCGGTCGAGGAAGAAGCGGTCATGGCTGATGACCACCGCGCAGCCGGCGAAATTCTCGATCGCTTCCTCGAGCGCGCCCAAAGTCTCGACGTCGAGATCGTTGGTCGGCTCGTCGAGCAGCAGCACGTTGCCGCCGCGCTTGAGCATTTTGGCGATGTTGACGCGGTTGCGCTCGCCACCCGACAATTTGCCGACATTCTTCTGCTGGTCCGGGCCCTTGAAGTTGAACGCCCCGACATAAGCGCGGGTCGACTGGTCGTGGCCGTTGACCTTCATCGAATCGAGCCCGTCGGAGATTTCCTCCCACACGTTTTTCGAGGCGTCGAGATGGTCGCGCGACTGGTCGACATAGCCCAGATGCACGGTCGGTCCGATGTCGACCGTCCCGCTGTCGGGCTGTTCCTGCCCGGTGATGATCTTGAACAGGGTCGACTTGCCCGCGCCATTGGCGCCGATCACCCCGACGATGCCGCCGGGCGGAAGCGTGAACGACAGCTCGTCGAACAATAATTTGTCGCCATAGGCTTTGGAAACCTTGTCGACCTCGATGACCTTGCCGCCCAGCCGCTCGGGCACCTGGATGAGGATTTCCGCTTTGCCGGGAATGCGCTTTTCCTGCGCGGAGACGAGTTGGTCGAACTTGGCGATTCGCGCCTTGGATTTGGCCTGGCGGCCCTTGGGACCCTGGCGGATCCACTCAAGCTCGTCCTTGATCGCCTTCTGGCGGCCCGAGTCCTCGCGGTCCTCCTGGTCGAGGCGCTTGGCCTTCTTCTCCAGATAGGTCGAATAATTGCCCTCGTAAGGGAAGTATTTGCCGCGATCCAATTCGAGGATCCACTCGACCACATTGTCGAGGAAATAACGGTCATGGGTGATCATCAGCACCGCGCCGGCATATTCCTTCAAATGCTGCTCGAGCCACTGGACGCTCTCGGCGTCGAGGTGGTTGGTGGGCTCGTCGAGCAGCAGGATCGAGGGCTTCTGGATCAGCAGACGGGTGAGCGCGATGCGGCGCTTCTCACCGCCCGAGAGATTGTCGACGGCCATGTCGCCAGGCGGGCAGCGCAGCGCCTCCATCGCGACCTCGAGCTGGTTGTCGAGCGACCAGCCGTCGACCGCGTCAATCTTGCCCTGGAGCTCGCCCATCTCCTCCATCAGCGCGTCGAAGTCGGTGCCTTCCTGGGGATCGCCCATCTCCGCCGAAATGGCGTTGAAGCGGTCGACCATGTCCGCGACTTCGCGGGCGCCATCCTTGACGTTCTCGAGCACGTTCTTGCTCGGGTCGAGTTGCGGCTCCTGCGGCAGATAGCCGACGGTGATGTTTTCGCCCGGCCACGCCTCGCCCTGAAAGTCGGTGTCGAGGCCGGCCATGATCTTGATGAGGGTCGACTTGCCGGCGCCGTTGGGGCCGACGATGCCGATCTTGGCGCCGTGATAGAATTGCAGGTTGATATTGCTCAGCACCGGCTTCTTGGCGCCGGGGAAGGACTTGGTCATGTCCTTCATGACATAGGCATATTGGGCGGCCATGGGGTCGCGGACTTTCTGATAGAGAATGGGTTGGCGGGCAGTTAGGGCAAGCGGCTGAGCATTTCTAGATGCCGCGCCCGCTGATCGTTCGTCCTGAGCGAAGTCGAAGGGCGTTTCCTCGACGTTCGAACAGCGCCCTTCGACTTCGCCCCTGCGGGACTACGCTCAGGACGAACGGACGCTTTTCAGGCTTGCTTAGAGCGGCAGGTTGAACCCCGGCGGCAGCGCCAGCCCGCTCGACATCTTCTGCATTTCGGCGTTGGCGACCTTGTCCGCATTGGCGCGAGTGTCGTTCAGCGCGGCGGTGATCAGATCCTCGACCGTCTCTTTCTCCTCCGGCTTGAGCAGGCTGGAATCGATCTCGACCCCGAGGATCCGGCCCTTGGCGGTGGCGCGGACCTTGACCAGCCCGCCGCCGGCCTGACCCTCGACCTCAATCGTCTCGAGATTGTCCTGTGCCTTCTGCAATTCGGCTTGGGCGTTGGCGGCCATTTTCAGGATTTCGTCGAAGTCGGGCATGTCAGGCGCCTTTGCTGGAGGGTTCGAGTTCGGCCTCGGGAAATGCGTCGATCACCGCGGCGACATTGGCGTCCGCGAGGAGGTCGGAGCGGGCCTTCTCCTCCGCCATCTTGTCCTGCTCGAGCAGCGACGGCGAACCGCCTTCATCGCTCAACAACACCTGCCAGCTCGTGCCGGTAAGCGTTTTCAACAATGCGGCGAGTTCGCGCGGCCAGTCGGACCCGAGCGGGCGCAACGGCTTGAGCACAAGCTCGGGCGGGGCGAAGCGCACCAGCCCGACCTGATCGTGGAGCTGGAGCGCGAGCTGGTGCCGGCCGCCGCGCTCAAGCATGGCGATCAGGCCGGCGAAATCCGACGGCAGCTGAGCGGGCGGCGCGGATGCCGTGCCCGCGCCTGCCGGGGCAGCGGCGATGCTCCCCCCTTCCCCGCTGATCCGCGCGATCAGCGCCGCGGGGTCGGGCAGATCGG
Source organism: Sphingomonas sp. (assembly GCA_031387795.1). GTDB lineage: Bacteria > Pseudomonadota > Alphaproteobacteria > Sphingomonadales > Sphingomonadaceae > Sphingomicrobium. Next base: position 2,385 of record JANNDN010000113.1, on the reverse strand, counting down.
CGGCATGGATCAACCGCAGCAGCGCCATCTCCGCCGCCTCGCGCGGGTCGGGCGCGATATCGACATCGCCGAGGCCCTTGAGCAGCATCTGCCACAGCCGGTGGAGCGCTCCCCAGCCGAGCTTGGCCGCCATCGTCTCGGCGCTCGTCCGTTCCTCCGCCGACTGGAGCGAATCGGGCGCGGCGCCGGCCTTGGCGCGGGTCGCGGCGTGGAGCGCTTCCATCATCCCGCGCAGCAATTGGGTCGGATCGATGCCAAGCTCGTGCGCCTCGTCAAGTTGCGCCAGCGCCGCCGCAGAATCGCCGCCAAGCACGGTCTCGAGCAAGGTCCTGATGCGCCCGCGGTCGGCGATGCCGAGCATGTCGCGGACTTCCGCCGCGGTGACCGCGCCCGAGCCATGCGCGATCGCCTGATCGAGCATCGACAGGCCGTCGCGCGCCGAGCCCTCGGCGGCGCGCGCGATCATCGCCAGCGCCTCGGTCTCGACCTCGACCCCTTCCAGGCGCGACACTTCGGCGAAATGCGCGACCAGTTTCTCGGCCGGGATGCGACGCAGGTCGAACCGCTGGCAGCGCGACAGGACCGTCACCGGCACCTTGCCGACCTCGGTCGTCGCAAACAGGAATTTGACGTGCGGGGGCGGTTCCTCGAGCGTCTTCAGAAGCGCGTTGAAGGAACTAGGCGACAGCATGTGAACTTCGTCGATGATGTAAATTTTGAACCGGCCAGAAATCGTCGCGTAGTTCACCCCGTCGAGAAGCTCGCGCATCTGTTCGACCTTGGTGTTGGATGCGGCATCCAATTCCAACACGTCGATGAATCGCCCTTCGGTGATCGCTCGGCACGGCTCGCAGACGTTGCACGGGTTGATCGTCGGCCCGCCTTGACCGTCGGGGCCGATACAATTGAGCGCCTTGGCGACCAGCCGCGCGGTCGAGGTCTTGCCGACCCCGCGCACCCCGGTGAGCAGGAAGGCATGGGCGATGCGCCCGCGCTCGATCGCATTGGCGAGCGTCTGGACCATCGCGTCCTGCCCGATCAGCTGATCAAAGCTCTGCGGGCGATATTTGCGGGCGAGCACGCGGTAGGCGCCGTCGCTCGCGGGCACAGGTATCATTGCCGCGACCAGCGAGGGCGGCGGCGGCTCGGCCTGGCTGGGCGCATCGCCGAACATCGCCGCCTGGCCCTGCGCCTCCAGCTCGGCCGCGCTCGGCTCGGTGTCGGGCTCGCCTTCCGGCTCGGGTTTGTCGGGGGAATCGCCCATGGCCGTCATGTAGGATGGCGCTCCCCGCTTGTCGAAGCGGAAAGGTCGAGCGAGTCGTTGATCCCCGACCGTTCGCCCCAACGCGTTTCCGGGAACACGCCGAGGTAGGGGAATTGATACTGGATGATCAGGAACACGAGGATGCCGACGTCGAGGCGGATCGATTTGGAAAACCACAGGATCACGATCGGCACGAAATAGGCGCCCTGGTAGAAATAGAACCAGCCGTCATCGAGGCCGGGCGCTCCGAACAGGAAGCTGACGACCACGATCAGAACGATGTTCGCGAGCAGCATGCCCGCCAGCACGTGACGCTTGCGAGCGCGGAAATGGTGATCGAGCGAATCCCAGTCGTGGATTTCGCGGGGAAAGACGAGGGCTCCCGACAGAAAATAAGACGTTGCCACCAGGAGCGTTAGAAAAACTCCTTCCCAGCTGACGACGAACTCGTCGCGCAGGGTCCAGGTCCACAGCCAGAACGCGGCAATATCGAACAGGAAGAAGATCGCCAGGAGCGGTGTCGCCCAGCCTATCGGCCGCTTGGGATGCGCGTCGATCGCGTTCGCAAATCGGGACAGGATTTCGCCGACCGCCAGGCCCAGCAGCAGCGTGAAGAACGTGAAGAAGAAATCGAAATCGGTCACGGTCCACCCCTGCTGACGGCAGGATGGACAAGGATCGCGTGCTTGGGAAGGTGGAAGCCGACGACCCGGAGCAAAATCGCTTTGGCTGCTTCCTTCCGGATCTGACCAGGTCAACGAGCACTTCGTCCGCCGACTTCCGAGCGCGCATATGGCGCCGGGAAAGGCTCAGGACAAGTCTAGCGCCCCATCCAGTTCGCCGACCCGGGGGGGATGGTGACATCGAGCCGCTCGATCGACCCATCGAGGAGGATCTGGCAGGCGAGCCGCGAGGTCCGTGCCGCGTGCGCCGCGAGATCGAGCATATCCTCTTCGTCCTCGCTCGCAGCCGGCAACCGCTCGAAATCGGCCGCGGCGACGAGGACGTGACAGGTCGAGCAGGCGATCGACCCCTCGCACGCCCCTTCGAGCGGCTGGCCGGCGCGCCAGGCGGTGTCGAGCAGGCGCTCCCCCACCCGTGCTTCCACTTCCTTGTCGAGG
>JANNDN010000083.1:0-2999 GCA_031387795.1 Sphingomonas sp. | reverse complement strand
CTCGAGAAAGAGCGCAAGGCGATGCTCGAGCGCGCGACCCGCGAAGCCGGCGAAATCGTCGCCAAGGCCGAGACCGACGCCACCGCACTGGTCGAACGCCGCAAGCGCATGGCCGAGGAAAAAATCGCGGCGGAAGAACGCAGCGCGATCAACCAGTTGCGCGCCAGCGCGGCCCGCGCCGCGACCACGGCCGCAGCACATCTGATCGCCGAACGCGGTGATTCCGCCACCGACGCGCGCCTCGTCGACGAAGCGATCGGCGAAATCGGCTCACGCTAGCGTCGTTGCGAGGCGCGAAAGCGCTGCGGCAATCCAGCTCAAACAGAGAAACTGGATTGCTTCCCCGGCTCAAGGCCGGGGTCGCAATGACGAGGGATTTCTAGGGCAGATTCTCGGTCAGCAGATCGTAGGTCGCGACCGGTTCGTCCTTTTGGTTGAAGATTTCGACCGCCCAACGCACCACGCCCGTTTCCTCGCTCTTGAGGCTCTTCGAGCGCACCGTCAGCTCGACCCGCATCGAATCGCCCGGATAGAGCGGGGTCAGGAACTTGAGATTCTCGAGCCCCGTATTGGCGAGCACCGGCCCCGGATCGGGATAGACGAACAGCCCTGCGGCAAAACTCAGGATGAGATAGCCGTGCGCGACGCGGCCCTCGAAGATCGGCGACGCCTTGGCCGCTTCCTCGTCCATATGGGCGTAGAATTTGTCGCCAGTGAATTCGGCGAAATGCTCGATATCGGCGATTGTCACCGTCCGGCTCGCGGTCTTGAGCGTGTCGCCAATGTGAAGCTCGCTCATCCGTTTGCGGAACGGGTGCGAGTCGACGAAATGCTTGGGTCCGCCGGGGATATATTGTTCGCTGATCGCGGCGATCATCGCGGGCGTCGACTGGATCGCGGTGCGCTGCATGTAATGCTTGACCCCGCGGATACCGCCCATCTCCTCCGACCCGCCGGCGCGGCCCGGCCCGCCGTGGACGAGAACGGGGAGGGGTGAGCCATGGCCGGTGCTTTCGGCGGCATTGTCGCGGTTGAGGACCAGCATCCGCCCGTGGAAGGCGGCGGCGCCCTGGATGAATGTGCGCGCGGCGTCGGGCGAATGCGTGAACAGTGACAGCGCGAGGCTGCCCATGCCGCGATTGGCGAGCGCAATCGCGTCGGGGATGTCGCGATAGGGCATGATCGTTGCGACCGGCCCGAACGCTTCGACGTCGTGGACCGCGCTCGATGCCCATGGATCGTCGGCGCGGAGCAGGATCGGTTGCATGAACGCGCCGCCCTCGGGGCCGATCTTCGCCCCGGGGTCGCCGGCGACGATCCGCGCGCCCGAAGCGACCAACTTGGCGATCTGGCCGCGGACGTCGTCGCGCTGGGCGCAGCTGACCAACGCGCCCATCCGGCTGGTCTCGTCGCGCGGGTCGCCGACGGTCGCCTTGGCGAGGCGATCGCGCAGCGCGGACTCGAGTGCATCCATATGTTCGGCGGGCGCCATCGCGCGGCGAATGGCAGTGCATTTCTGCCCCGCTTTAGCGGTCATTTCATTGACCACTTCCTTGACGAACAGGTCGAATTCCGGCGTTCCCGGCGCGGCATCGGGGCCCAGCACCGAGGCGTTGAGGCTATCCTGCTCGGCGACGAAGCGGACGCTTTCGCGCAACACCACCGGATGGTTTTTGAGCTTGGACGCAGTCGCGGCCGAGCCGGTGAAGCTGACCACGTCCTGCCCGCTTAAGTGGTCGAACATGTCGCCGACCGAGCCGACGACGAGCTGGACCGCGCCTTCGGGGAGGAGCCCGCTGTCGATCATCACCCGGAACGCGGCTTCGGTCAGATAGGCGGTCGAGCTCGCCGGTTTGACGATCGCCGGCATCCCCGCGAGCAGGGTCGGCGCCAGTTTCTCGAGCATTCCCCAGATCGGGAAGTTGAAGGCGTTGATGTGCACCGCCGCGCCCTGGAGCGAGGTGTAGATGTGCTGGCCGACGAAGCTTCCGCCCTTCGACAATTGTTCGAGGTCACCGTCGAGCAGGACATGCGCGTCGGGTAATTCGCGTCGGCCCTTGGACGAGAAGGAGAGAAGGGTCATCGCCCCACCCTCGATGTCGATCCACCCGTCCTTGCGCGTCGCGCCGGTGGCGAAATTGAGCGCGTACAGCTCTTCCTTGCGCGCCATTACCGCGAGGCCGAGCCCTTTGATCATGCGCGCCCGCTCGTGGAACGTCATCTTGCGCAGCGCAGGACCGCCGACCGTGCGGGCGTGGTCGAGCATGGCCTTGAAATCGACCCCGCCCGATCCGGTTCGGGCGACCATGCTGCCGTCGATGGCCGAAGAAAGGTCCGCGAGCTGGCCGTCTCCGGCAACCCATTGGTCGCGATAATAATTGAGCAGTTGCGGGGTTTTCATCACCTCCGATTGCGTCGGCGCGGCAAGAATGACAAGCGTCGCAGTCATGAACCGCGCGTCCGGGCGCAAGAAGCGCTCCATCCTGTCCGTGCTCGGACCCGGTCTCGTCACCGGCGCGGCCGACGACGATCCCAGTGGCATCGGCACCTACAGCCAAATCGGTACGCAATTCGGGTTCAAGCTTGCCTGGACCATGCCCTTTGCCTTCCCCTTGCTGGTCGCGATCCAGCAGGTGTGCGCTGAAGTCGGGGCGGTCACCGGGCGCGGGATCGCGCAGAATTTGCGCCGTCACTATTCGCCCTGGCTGCTGCGCTCGGTGGTCATGCTCCTGCTCGTCGCCAACGTCATCAATCTCGGCGCTGACCTGGGCGCGATGGGCGCAGTGGTCGGTTTAATCGTGCCCGGCCCTGTCCTGCTGTTTACCTTCCTGTTCGCGCTGGTCAGCGTCGGCCTCGAGGTTCTCGTCAGCTACGCTTATTATGCGCGGGTGCTCAAATGGGCGACGCTGAGCCTGTTCGCTTATGTCGGCGTCGTGTTCGTCGCGCATGTGCCGTGGAGCGAGGCGATCAGGGGCATCCTTGTCCCCAGTTTCGCCTTC
>JANNDN010000060.1:0-8138 GCA_031387795.1 Sphingomonas sp. | reverse complement strand
GCGTTTCTCGAATGGATGGAAGGCCGCACGCTGCCAGGCGTTGCGGCGCTGATGCAAAGTAAGGACCCGACATGACCGAATCGAACGACAAAATCGCCGCCGGCCGCGGCTTCATCGCCGCGCTCGACCAGTCGGGTGGTTCCACCCCCGGCGCGCTGAAGGCTTATGGCTACCAAGGTGATGAGTGGGCGGATGACGCTGCGATGTACGATCTCGTCCACCAGATGCGGGTCAGGATCATCACTTCGCCCGCCTTCACCGGCGATAAGGTACTGGGCGCGATTCTGTTCGAAAAGACGATGGACGGCGAAGCGGACGGCAAACCCGTTCCGCAAGCGCTTCGCGATCGCGGCGTGCTGCCCTTCCTCAAGGTCGACAAGGGGCTTGAGGACGAAGCCGACGGGGTCAAATTGATGAAACCCAATCCGGACCTCGGCGCCTTGCTTGAGCGGGCCAAGGCCAAGGGCATTTACGGCACCAAGATGCGCTCGGTGATCGACCGCGCCAGCCCGACCGGGATCGCGGCCGTGGTCAAACAGCAGTTCGAGGTCGCGGGCCAGATCCTCGACCACGGGCTGATGCCGATCGTCGAGCCCGAAGTGTCGATCAAAAGCGCCGACCGCGCGCAGTCCGACGCCATCCTGCTCGAGGAACTGGTGAAGGCGCTCGACGCGCTGCCCGACGATCGTCAGGTGATGCTCAAATTGTCGCTGCCGGTGAAGCCCAATTTGTTTAAGCCGCTGGTCGATCACCCCCGCGTGCTCAAATTGGTCGCGCTCTCGGGTGGCTTCTCGCGCGATGAGGCCTGCGTCGAGCTGGCGAAAAACGACGGCGTGGTCGCGAGCTTCAGCCGGGCTTTGCTCGAGGGCCTCCGCCATGACATGAGCGACGAGGAGTTCGACACGACGCTCGGCCGCTCGATCGACCGGATTTACAACGCCTCGGTCGCGAGCGCCGACGCCTAAGGGCGCTCGAAGCGCAGCTGGAAGCGGTAGCGATGCGGCGGGAGTGCCAGGCCGGCGACCGGCTGCGGGCTTGCGCCGATCAGGGTCAGGCGCCCTCCCGTCACGGCCACAGGCTTGCCCAATTCGAGCCGCAGACGCTTGCGCCCAGCCGCCTCGAAATCGACAATCAGCTGCCCCGCCCAGACGCATTGTACGTCCCTCGGGCAGCGGCTGTCCTGGACGATCGCCACCGGGCGAAGCTTCAGCGAGTTGATCCGCACCGTCCGCCCGAACGCCGCGGTCACGCTGACCGAACTGCGGCTGTGCGCCCCGCCCGAGCTCGTCGCCACCGCAGCCGACTGCGCGGCAAGCGGGGCGGCAAGGCTCAAAATCAAAGCGGAAAGGGCCAATCGCATTGCCCTAAGCTGCGCCATGACTAATGAGCGGCCAATGAATAACGACAATGCCGATCCGCTGCTGTTCCCGCCGCGCCCGCCCGAGCGGTGTGAGCTTTATCTGATCAGCCCGCAGGACGTCGGCGGGGCTTTTCCGGACCGGCTCAGGGCCGCGCTCGAACCCGGCATCGGGACCGCATTCCAGTTGCGGGTGAAGGACGTCGAGGATCACGATCTGGCGCGCCTGGCCGAGCCGCTGCAGCGGATCTGCGCCGACGCCGGGGTGACCTTCATCGTCAACGACAGCATCGTGCTGGCCAAGCGCCTCGGCGCCGACGGGGTCCATCTGGGGCAGTCCGACGGCACCATCGCCGAAGCCCGCGCCGAGCTCGGCCCGGCAGCTCAGATCGGTCGCACCTGCCACGACAGCCGCCACTTCGCGATGCAGGCGGGCGAAGACGGTGCCGATTATGTCGCGTTCGGCGCGTTCTACGAAACCACCACCAAGCCCAGCCATTACCGCCCCGACCCCTCGATCCTGGCCTGGTGGTCGGGCCTGTTCGAGCTGCCCTGCGTCGCCATTGGCGGGATCACCCCCGCCAATGCCGCGCCGCTGGTCGAAGCGGGGGCGGATTTCGTCGCGGTGTGCCAGGCGGTGTGGAGCGCCGCCGATCCGCGCGCCGCGGTGGAGGCGTTTGCGCAGGTACTCGGCCCTCAGACTAGCTGAACGGCCGTTCGCGAAACCATTTCGTGAAGATATATTTGGTGCCCCCCTCGACCGGCCTGCCAGCATGGAGAGTCCATGGGTTCGGGCTGCCGTCGAGCGCCATATTGTTCCAGATCAGCAACCGCCCGAGTTTCGGTTCCACGTTGAGATCGAGCAACGGAAAATGCGTTCCGCCGCCTCTGTCGGGGGCCACGAGGAAGGCCATCGCGGTCCAAGTCCGCTGACCGCCGTGCGGCTCATATTCCCGCCAATAAGGCTGATCGACATAGAAGAAATCAGCATGGTCGCGGAACTCCTGGCCGACCGCATATTTCTGCCCTTGCAGCGGCTCGCCATGGGCGCGGTCGATTCCGAGCAAGGCCGAAATTCGCTCCTCGATCCGCGAAACGAGCGGATCGTAAATGTTGAAATTGCAGGTCTGGCTGGTTCGGACACCCTCATATTTCTCTTTCTCGTAGAGGGGCGAGGGAAAGCAGGTCTCGTCGATCATGGCCGCAAGCGCGGCGCATTCGTCGCCACTTAAAAAATCTTCGCAAACGTAGAGCTGGATCGGCCGTTCAATGCTCGATCCGAAGCGCCAGACGCCATGGCTAAGATCGAGATTGCCGCCGACGATCTGACTGGCCCGGGCCCGCGGACCGGAACGCTGTTCGGAAAATGGGATCGAAGGCTCGTAATAAGGCTTCGAAGCAGAACCGTCGGCCATTCCGGCTACATGCTCGAATCGTCGCGTGAAATCCATCGCCCGCGCTGACAGGGATATTCTTCGCGCCTGCGTCGTTGCGTCACCCGAACCAATTTTTTGTTCGGGAGAACGACCTTGCGTAATCCATCCAAAATTCTGCTCTGTGGCGCAGCGCTCGCCGCGAGCGCTGCGGTCGCCCAGAATTCGACTTTGAACAGCGCCGCCAAGCCTGACAAAAGCGCCTGGGTCGCGCCCGGGACCAAGGGCTCGCCGATCGACGGGACCCTGTTCCATGCCCAGATCCTGATGAGCGTGCATGGCTTCTCCCCCGGGGTCATCGACGGCAAGAAAGGCGAGAGCTTTCGCCTTGCGCTGCGCAGCTTCCAGGAATCGCGGGATCTGGACATCAGCGGAGAGCTCGACCAGGCGACGCGCCGCGCGCTGCTCGATGCCAATCGCCCCTCGACGATCATGGTGGAACTTGGCCCCGACGATGTCCGCGGCCAATATGTCATGCCGTTCCCGGGCAACCCCGAGGCTCAGGCCGAACTCAAATTCCTCGGTTACCGCAACATGCTCGAACGTCTCGCCGAGCGCTATCACACGACCCCCGCGACGATCGTCGCGCTCAACGGTCCGGACAAGCTGATCGGCCTCGGCCAGACGCTCCGCCTTCCCAATGTGGTCCCCGAGGGCGGCGATTATTCGGGAGTGAAGGGCACTGGCGCCGAGGTGATGCGCATCCTCAACGTCGCCGCCGATCAGCCGCAAGGCAATTATGTCGTCGTCGACAAGAGCGACGGCGTGCTCAAGGTCTATTCGGGCGATGCCAAAGCCGATGACGAAGCCGGGGACGGCAAACTCGTCGCGGCGTTCCCGGTGACCATGGGCTCGAAGCAATATCCGCTTCCGATCGGGACTTGGAAAGCAACCACCTACGCCTTCCTGCCGCCGTTCAAATATCAGCCAGCGATCCTCAACAATCCCAAGACCGACAAGGAGCTCACCCTTCCCCCCGGACCCAACGGCCCGGTCGGGGTGGCGTGGCTCGATTTGACCAAGGAGCATTACGGGATCCACGGCACCAATGAGCCGCAGACTATCGGCCGCGCCGAATCCTCGGGCTGTATCCGCATGACCAATTGGGACGTGCTGCGGCTGTCGCGGATGTTGAAACCGGGTTTCACCGCGATCTTCCAGGCCTAAGGAGGGGCGATGGTTCGCTCGTTACTTTCCGCCGCGATCGGCGCGGTCCTCGCCAGCCTGTTCTGGATCTGGTTCTACGGGTCGGTCGACGACCAGGTCGCCGCGTCCGGCGACAAGGTCGTCGTCGATCCGGCCGGCTCGGGCGCGCTGGTGATCGCCGAAGGGGTCGAGGTCGGCCCCGCCGGGCTCGCGATTCCCGTCGCCGGGGTCAAGGCCGCGGGCTTGGTCGACACCTTCACCCAGGCCCGCGCCGGCGGCGCCCGGGTCCACGACGCGATCGACATCATGGCGCCGCGCGGAACGCCGGTGGTCGCCGCGGCTCCGGGGCGCGTGGAAAAGATCTTCAACTCGCAAGGCGGGGGAGGGCTGACCGTCTATATCCGGTCGCCCGACAGCCGGTGGATTTATTATTACGCCCACCTCGACCGCTACGCCTCCGGGCTCCGTGAAGGGCAGGGGGTCAATCGCGGGACCACGATCGGTACGGTCGGCTCGACCGGCAACGCCAGCCCGGATGGCCCGCACCTCCACTTCGCCATCCACCGCATGGCCGCGGGTGAGAAGTGGCATGAGGGAAGCCCGATCAACCCATACCCCTTGCTTGCCGGAAAGCGGGCCAACGGCTAGAGGCCGCCGCGCATCCTTCGCGGGCGTAATGCTTCGATACGGCATTTCGACTTCGCTCAATGCCTATTCAGCACGAACGGATTTATCAGTCCCGTTCATCTTGAGTAGCGGCTGAGCCTGACGAAGCCGCGTATCGAAGGATCGTCCACCGGTCTTTGAAAGTCTGACTAATGAAAATCTCCGGCGTGGACATTCGTCCCGGCAACATCATCGAATATGAAACCGGCATCTGGCGCGCGGTGAAGATCCAGCACACCCAGCCGGGCAAGGGCGGTGCCTATATGCAGGTCGAGCTGAAAAACCTCATCGACGGCCGCAAGAACAATGTCCGCTTCCGCTCCGCCGAGACGGTCGAGCGGGTCCGCCTCGACACCAAGGATTTCCAGTTTCTGTTCCGCGAAGGCGACATGCTGACCTTCATGGACAAGGAAAATTACGAGCAGGTGTCGCTTCCCGAAGACCTTCTCGGCGAAGCGTCGGCCTTCCTCCAGGATGGCATGGACGTGGTCATGGAGCTCTACAACGAGCGCGCGATTTCGGTGCAGTTGCCCGACACGATCGAGGCGATGATCGTCGAGGCCGACGCGGTGGTGAAGGGTCAGACCGCGAGCTCGAGCTACAAGCCCGCGGTGCTCGACAATGGCGTACGCGTCATGGTCCCGCCGCACGTCGCCGCCGGAACGCGGATCGTGGTCGACACCAACAGCCGCGAATATGTGAGGCGCGCGGATTAAACGATGGTTTCCCATTCCGGCCTGATCACCGTCATGCAGCGTGCCGCGCGCAAGGCGGCGCCGCGCCTGCGCCGCGACTTCGGCGAGGTCGAGCAATTACAGGTCAGCAAGAAAGGCCCCGGCGACTTCGTCTCGATGGCCGACAAGCGCGCCGAGGAGACTTTGCTCGACGAACTCCGCAATGCGCGGCCCGACTGGGGCCTGCTGCTCGAGGAAAGCGGCGAGATCGCGGGCAATCCCGACAAGCCGCGATGGATCGTCGATCCTTTGGACGGCACCACCAACTTCCTCCACGGCGTGCCCCATTTCGCGATCTCGATCGCCGTCGAGGACAAGAAGCCCAACGGCGAGCCCGAAATCACCCACGCTCTGGTCCATCAGCCGCTGACCGACGACAGCTATTGGGCCGAAAAAGGCCGCGGCGCCTGGCTTCAGGACGCGCGGCTCCGCGTCTCCGCCCGGCGCGAGCTTAGCGACACGTTGATCGGGACCGGCATCCCTCACCTCGGCCGCGGCGACAGCGGGCAATGGACGCGCATCTATGGCGCGGTCGCTCAGGAGGTCGCGGGGATCCGCCGTTTCGGCGCCGCCAGCCTCGACTTCGCCTGGCTCGCGGCGGGGCGGATGGATGGTTTCTGGGAAGACGACCTCGACATTTGGGACACCGCCGCGGGCATTTTGCTGGTCAAGGAAGCGGGCGGGTTCGTGACCGATTATCGCGGGTCCGACCGGATGTTCGCCCGCCGCGAATATATCGCCGGTTCGGGCTATATCCACAGCAAGCTCCAGAAAATCGTCGCCGGGGCGCTGCGATGATCGGCCTTGTGCTCGCTTTGGCGGCGACCACGCTTCAGGCGCAGCCAGTCCTCACGATCGATCCCAAGCACCGTATCGTCGAAGGCGTCGCGGGCGACGGCAAGACGATCTGGGTGTCGAGCCTGATCGACCGCCAGATCCTCGCCTGCACCACGGCCAATTGCCGGACCTTCGCGACCCTCCCCGCGGGCCTCCATCCCTTCGCGATCAGCTGGGACCAGAAACGCAAGCGCTTGTGGGTCGCCGCCGACTGCCCGCCGGGCGTGGCCTTCATCAAGGCATGCGAGCGCGGGGCGCTGCTGGGCTATGATCCGAAGGGCAAGCTGACCACCCGCATCGCCTCGGCCGGCGGCGCCTTCCATCCTGGCGACGTCTCGGCGTCGGCCACCGGGGTCTTCGTCAGCGACAGCCAGAGCGGCGCGGTCTATCAGCTTACGCTCAGCGGCCGGGCGCTCGAGCCGATCGTCGCGCTCGGCGTCGGCAAGAGTGCGCAGGGCTCGGCCCTCGGGCTCGACGGGCGGACTTTGATGGTCGCCGATTACAGCCAGGGCATCGCGGCGATCGACCTCGTCGACCGGACCCGGACCTTGCTTCCGCGTGCCGGCGACAAGCCACTTCGCGGAATCGACGGCATGGTCCGTTGCGGCGACACCTTCTACGGCCTCTATAATGGCGCGGCCCCCGGCACTTTGGTCGCGATCCACCGCGAAGGAAGCGGGATCACCATCGACGAGCCGCTGGGCGAGGTCACTCTGCCCGATCCGACGCAGTTGGCGCTGGTCGGCCAACGGCTGCTGATCGTCGCGGATTCAGGTTGGGCGACGATCGACAAGAAGGATTTCGTCCGCACCCGGGGGACGCCGATCCTCGCCATCGATCTGCCGGGTGACTGCGCGATCGAATAATCGCCCGATTTCGCCCGCCCGCGCTGTTGCCCGTCGCTCCGCCCTGTCCTAAAGCGCGGCCAAGTTTTTCGACCTTCGGAGAGTCCCTTGGCGAGCGTCGCTGCAGACTATCTGCCGATCCTCCTGTTTCTGCTCATCGCCCTCGGCTTGTCCGCGGGCTTTGTCGTGCTGCCCATGCTGGTATCGCGGCTCACCGGTACGCACCGGCCCGACCCCGCCAAGCTCAGCGAATATGAGTGCGGTTTTCCGGCGTTCGGGGATGCCCGCGCCGAGTTCGATGTCCGCTTCTACCTCGTCGCGATCCTGTTCATCGTCTTCGACCTCGAGGCCGCGTTCCTGTTCCCGTGGGCGGTGACGCTCGATTTCACCCGCTGGACCGGCTGGGCGGCGATGATGGTGTTTCTGGCCGAATTGGGCCTCGGCCTTGCTTATGCCTGGAAGAAGGGCGCGCTCGAATGGGAGTGATGCTCGATTCCCCGCACGACCCGATGCCGAGCGAGGAGGAGCTGGCGCGCCTCGCCGGCCTCGTTCCGGGCGAGGTCGACCAGGCCAAGCTGCTCGAGCTTCAGCAGTCGCTCAACGAGAAGGGGTTCATGGTCACGTCCGCCGAGGACCTGTTCACCTGGGCGCGGACCGGCAGCTTGTGGTGGATGACCTTCGGCCTCGCCTGCTGCGCGGTCGAGATGATCCACGTCAACATGCCCCGCTACGACCTCGAGCGGTTCGGTGTGGCTCCCCGCGCGAGTCCGCGCCAGTCGGACGTGATGATCGTCGCCGGGACCCTGTGCAACAAGATGGCCCCCGCGCTGCGCCGCGTTTACGATCAGATGAGCGAGCCGCGCTACGTCATCTCGATGGGCAGCTGCGCCAACGGCGGCGGCTATTATCACTATAGCTATTCGGTCGTCCGCGGCTGCGACCGCATTGTGCCGGTCGACATCTACGTCCCCGGCTGTCCGCCGACCGCCGAAGCGTTGCTTTACGGAATCCTCCAGCTCCAGCGGAAGATTCGCCGCGAAGGGACGATCCTGCGGTGATGGCGTCGTCCGCACCCCGCTATTCCGATGCGCCCGCGTCGTTGGCCAGGCTCAAGGGCGCA
>JANNDN010000019.1:0-2140 GCA_031387795.1 Sphingomonas sp. | reverse complement strand
CCGGCCGAGCGGGTCGCGTCCCGCCAGCGAGTCCTCATAAATCATCTGGCCGACGAAGCGACCCTCGGCATCGCCCCAGTGGACCGGTTTGAGCCCGCTCGCATCGAGCGCCGCGGTGAGGGTGGTCGTTCCGGACTTAGGAAAACCCACCACGAACAATCGCATTGCCAGTCCTCGCCTCGTCCTCATTGCGCCGTCGCTCGCTGCCATGGCCGGACGACAAAGTCGAGCAAGCGGTTGCGGTTGGCTCGGCGCAGTGGCACCGGCGCCCCGTTCGCGCGTTCGTGCGTCAATCGGGGAATCACCTCGCACTCGTTTATGGCAGCCAACATGACCCAAACGTCCCCCGAAACCAGCGACTTGCGACGCCGTGGCCTCCTTCTGCTCGGTGCCGCTTCGGCGCTTGCCGCACTTCCGGCCTTGGCCCTTCTTCCCGCCGCGTCGGCCCAAGCCCAGGCAGCTTCGGCCGTTCGCAGTCAGCCGCAATGGTTCGCTCCGGCGGCGGGCAATGCCGCGCAGCAGATGATGACGATGCTCGCGACCGCCCAGGCGGACGGGCTCAACCCCAAGCGCTATGATGCCCGCCGGCTCGCCGGGGTGGTCGGCGCCGCCAGCCGCGGCGATCCAGTCGCCCGCCAGCAGGCCGAGATCGCGCTCAATCGGGCTCTCGTCGCCTTTGTCCGCGATCAGAAACACGATCCCAATGTCGGAATCATCTACGTCGACCCCGAACTTCGCCCCGCGCCGCCCAGTGCCGCCACGATCCTCGCCGACGCCGCAGCCGCTCCCAACCTCGCGGCTTATGTCGAGCAGATGGGCTGGATGAACCCCAATTACGCCAAACTCCGCCAGGCGCTGGCGAGCCGGCTGTATCGCAGCAACGACCAGCGCCGTCTGCTCGAAATCAACCGCGAGCGTGCGCGTGCGCTGCCCGCCGCCAAGGGCCGCTACATCGTCGTCAACGCCGCCGCCCAGCGGCTCTACATGTACGAGGGCGACCAGGTGGTCGATTCGATGCGGGTCGTCGCCGGAAAGCCCGAATCGCAGACGCCGATGATGAACGCGCTGATCCGCTACGTCGCCCTCAACCCCTATTGGAATGTCCCGCCCGAGACTGCGGCGCACAATCTCGCCCCCAAGGTGCTCAAAGAGGGCCGCTCGTATTTCACCGCCCGCGGCTATGAAGTGTTTTCGGACTGGGGCGACAATGCGCGCAAGATCGACCCGATGTCGGTCGACTGGAACGCGGTCGCCCGCGGCTCGGCGCAGGTCAGGATGCGGCAGAAGCCCGGACCCGGCAATTCGATGGGCAAGATGAAATTCATGTTCCCCAACAAGGAGGGGATCTGGCTCCACGACACCCCCGTGACAGAGCGGATCGACGATCCGGCCCGGCTTTCGAGCGGGGGCTGCGTGCGGCTTGAGGATGCGGCGCGGCTACAGCGCTGGATTTTCGGAAAGACGTTGAAGCAACAGGGCAATGCGCCCGAGCAGAAGGTCCCGGTGCCCGGCCGGATGCCGGTCTATCTGACCTATCTGACCGCAGTGCCGAGCGGCACCTCGATCGTCTATTTCGACGATTTCTACGGTCGCGACCGGGCGCAGCCGAGGCGCCGGCGGGGCTAAACTCCACCGGCGATGACGGTCGCGTCCTCGGGGATGTCATCGGGCGGCTCGAAAGTCTTGGCCCGGCGCAGTTCGGGGAACCAGGCGGCCCAGATCAAAGTGACGAGGATCGCAGCGATGCCGCCGCCGGCGGTCGCCGCGACCGGGCCGATCAAGGCCGCCGCGAACCCGCCGCGGGTCTCGCCGAGCTCGTTGGAGGCGGAGATGGCGAGGGTCGAGGCCGCCGCGACCCGCCCGCGCATCGCATCGGGAGTGTGAAGCTGGATCAAAGACTGGCGAATATAGACCGAGAACATGTCGGCGGCGCCGAGCAGCGCGAGCATGGCCAACGACAGCAAATAACTCGTCGACAGCCCGAACACCGCGGTGGCGGCGCCGAAGATGACGACCGAGCCGAGCATCTTGACCCCGACCTCGGTCTTCAAGGGCCGGACCGAGAAATAGATTGCGGTGAGCGTCGCTCCCAGCGCCGGCGCGGCGCGCATCGGCCCCAGCCCCTGGGCGCCGACGAACA
>JANNDN010000001.1:0-6855 GCA_031387795.1 Sphingomonas sp. | reverse complement strand
ATATCTTCGTGCGCGAGGATCAGTTGATCGACGAGGTGCGCGACTTCTGCGACCTGCTCGACAGCGTTTACAAAGACCTTGGCTTCGACAGCTATGCGATAAAGCTCGCTCTGCGCCCCGACCAGCGCTTCGGCAGCGACGCGATGTGGGACTGGTCGGAGCAATCTTTGCGCGATGCGGTCCGCGCGGCCGGTCGTGACACCGAACAATATGGCTGGGAGGAGTTGCCCGGCGAGGGTGCCTTCTACGCCCCCAAACTCGAATGGCATCTGACCGACGCGATCGGGCGGACGTGGCAGGTCGGTACGATGCAGACCGATACCGTGCTCCCCGAGCGACTCGACGCGACGTACATCGGCGAAGATGGCGCCAAGCACCGTCCGGTGATGCTCCACCGCGCCATCCTAGGCACGTTCGAGCGCTTCATCGGCATTTTGATCGAGCATCACGCGGGCCGCTTCCCGCTGTGGCTGGCGCCGGTCCAGGCGGTGGTCGCGACGATCGTGTCCGATGCCGACGATTATGCGCGCGAGGTCGCCGCCAAGCTGACCGCCGCGGGGCTTCGGGTCGAAACCGACATCCGCAACGAGAAGATCAATTACAAGGTCCGCGAGCATAGCCTCGCCAAGGTCCCGCTGTTGCTGGTCGTCGGTAAACGCGAGGCGGAGGAGGGGACGGTCGCGGTCCGCCGGCTAGGCTCGGACGAGCATCAGAAGGTCATGACCCTCGACTCGGCGATTGCGGAATTCGCCGCCGAGGCGGTCCCGCCCGACCTCCGCCGGTCCTGACGTTCGCTCGCCACAGCGCGGTGAAAATGGCGCGCTGAATTCGCTCGCCCCTTCCCATGGTCGCGCGAAAGTCTTACCTCGCCACCGTAACCACGGCCCTTTCAACGACTCAAGGAGACTTCGCTATACCACCGCCCTATCCGCGCCGATCGATGGCGCCGCCGCAATTTACCGGCCCCCGTTACAACGAGTTCATCCAGTCTCCGAAGGTTCGGGTGATCGACGAAAACGGCGAAAATCTGGGCGTCATGTATACGAAGGAAGCGATCGAACAGGCCGCCGGTGTGGGCCTCGATTTGGTCGAGATCAGCCCCAATTCCGATCCGCCCGTCGCCAAATTCCTCGATATCGGCCGCCACAAATACGAGGCCCAGAAAAAGGCCAATGAGGCGCGCAAGAAGCAGAAGACGCAGGAGATCAAGGAGATCAAGATGCGTCCGAACATCGACGACCACGATTATGACGTGAAGATGCGCAAGGTCGTCGAGTTCATCGAGGAGGGCGACAAGGTCAAGGTCACGATGCGCTTCCGCGGCCGCGAGATGGCGCACGGCGAACTCGGCATGGCGGTGCTCCGCCGGGTCCAGGAAGAGACTGCGGCCATCGCCAAGGTCGAGGCGCATCCGCGCATGGAAGGTCGCCAGATGCTGATGGTGCTGTCGCCGAAATAGGCGCCGCCGCTTACTTACAAAGCTGTTGCATTATTGTGTCAGGGGGCGGGGATTGTTTCGCGCCCTCGCGCATTGGCTTTACCTCCTCTTCCCTTCGGGATTAGCGTCGCCCCCGGAAGAGAACGGCGGCAACGCCGAATGGGGAGACGATCGATGATGCGCAAGTCCGCTTGGCTGCTTTCCGCAGGTATGTTCGCGCTGGCTACTCCGGCACTGGCCCAGGACCCGACGGTCCCGCCGCCGACTAGCCCGGACACGACCCAGTCCAACGCCAATCCGACCGAGGGCTCGTCATCCGACGCCGCGGCGGTCGACGATGCGGCGCTTGAGCAGCAACCGGTCGACACCGGCGACATCGTCATCACCGCGACCCGCCGCAACCAGGCGCTGTCGGACGTTCCGATGGCGGTCAGCGCAGTCACCGCCGAGCAATTGCAGAACAGCGGCGTGAGCGACATCCGCCAGCTCAACCAATTGTCGCCGACGCTCTACGTCTCGTCGACATCGTCCGAGGCCGGCGCGGGCGTCGCGCGCATCCGCGGCATCGGCACGGTCGGTGATAACCCCGGCCTCGAAAGCTCGGTCGGTCTGTTTATCGACGGCGTTTATCGTTCGCGTACCGGCGTAGGCCTCAGCGAGCTCGGGCCGCTCGACCGGATCGAGATTCTGCGCGGACCGCAAGGCACCTTGTTCGGTCGCAACACGTCGGCGGGCCTGATTTCGATCATCACCGCCAAGCCGCAGTTCAACACCTCGGCTTATGGCCAGGTCGACGTCGGCAATTACAATTTCCGCAAGCTTCAGCTCGGCGCGACCGGAGCCGTTTCCGAATCGGTCGCGGCGCGACTCGACGGCGTGATCGTCAAGCGCGATGGCTTGATTCGCAATTCGATTACCGGCGAGCGGGTCAATGACCGCGACCGCTGGATGCTGCGCGGTCAGGTATTGTTCCAGCCCAGCAGCGATGTCAGCTTCCGCCTTATCGGCGATTATACCAAGCGCGACGAAACCTGTTGCGCGGCACCCTATGTCGAAGCCAGCGATTTCCTCGCGGGCGCCGGCCGGGTCGCTTCCACGACCAAGCCGCTGATGCAGTCCATCGGGGCGGTGATCAACGACGACACCTTCGACCGCAAGGCAAGCTGGACCGAGGGTTATGGCTATCAGTCGGACGTCAAGGACGGCGGCGTATCGGGTGAGCTGACCTATGATTTCGGCGGCGCCGAGCTGACCTCGATCAGCGCTTATCGCTACAATAAATGGACCCGCGGCACCGACGCCGATTACAACAATCTCGACATCCTCCATCGCGCTCCGGACGGCGGCTCGTACAACCGCTTCTCGACCTTTACCCAGGAATTCCGGCTCAATGGCAATGCCGGGTTCGTCGACTGGCTGGTCGGGGCTTATTACGCCAACGAGGATCTCCGGGTCCGCGACAATCTCGAATATGGCAGCGACTATGAGAAGTTCGCCAACTGTCTGACGGCGCTTAATCCCGCCGCGGGCCTGAGCGCCTTCTTCAGCCCGACCAGCCCCAGCTGCTTCAATTCGGCGGCGCTGGCCGGAGCGCAGGCGCAGCTTGCGGCGGGGATCGCGCAGATCACCGCCGGAATCGCGCAGATCAACGCGGCGCTTGCCAATCCCGCTTTGCCGCCCGAGCAGCGCGCGGCGCTGCTGGCGCAGCTTGCCGCACTGACAGCGCAGCGGGCGACCCTCATCACCCAGGCGCAGGGCCTTGCCGTCATCAATGCCAATCCGGCACGCCCGGGTTATGGCTCGATCGGCGCCGTGCTCGGGGTCCCCGGGGCCACTTTGAACGGCGCCGGGATCAACGATCTGTACGAGCAGAACAGCCGCAATTTCGCGCTGTTCACGCACAACATCTTTTCGCTCACCGACCGCTTGAAACTGACCGTCGGGGCGCGCTGGACGCGCGAGCGCAAGACTCTCGAAGCCGACTTCTCCGATGACAACGCCTTGTGCCGCGCTTTCTCGCTCAGCAACATCATCGCGCGCGGGCTGCCGACCTCGCTGGTCGCGTTCCAGCGCCTGCCTTGCTTCAACCCCGCGGTTCCGCTCGGCTTTAGTCCGGGCAAGGGCAAGAAGACCGAGAGCAAGCTCTCCGGCACCGTCGTCCTCAGCTACAAGCCGACCAACGAACTGCTGACCTATATCAGCTATTCGCGCGGCTATAAGGCGGGGGGCTTCAACCTCGACCGTGCCGGCCTCCTCCGCCAGCAGGCTGCGGGAAGCGCCGGACCGGTTCTTGCGACCGCGACTCTCGACGGCCTTCAGTTCCGTCCGGAAACCAACGACGCCTTCGAGGTCGGCGCCAAATATAATGGCCGCGGGATCGACGTGAACGTCGCCGCTTTCCACCAGGTGTTTGAGGACTTCCAGCTCAATACGTTCGACGGTACCCGCTTCGTGGTCGAGAACATCAACGGCTGCAAGGACGACCTCGCCGGCACCGATATCGACAACAACTCCGCCACCGGCTCCTGCCCCGGCAAGCTCCGCCCCGGTGTTCGCAGCCAGGGCGTCGAGGTGGAAGTCTTCACCCGCCCGATGACCGACCTCAGCGTCAATTTCGGCGGCACCATCGTCGATACGCGCTATCGCAAGAACCTCGTCGGTGCGCAGGGTGCTCCGCTGAGCAGCGCGCTGTTCCAGCTCCCGGGGCGCCGCCTGTCGAACAGTTCGGCGTTCGTCGGCACCGCGTCGATCAGCTACAATCCGCTGATCACGACCGGCCTCAGGGCCCTGTTCTACGCCGACGTTCGCCACCAGTCGAAGTTCAACTCGGGCTCCGATCTCGATCTCGAAAAGGTCCAGTCGGCGTATACGGTGGTCAATGCGCGCGTCGGCATTCAGAGCGCCGACCGCAATTGGGCCGTCGAACTGTGGGCGCAGAACCTGTTCAACGAGGATTATCTGCAGGTCGCCTTCGATGCCTTCGCGCAGGGATCTGGCACGCAGCGCGGGGTCGAGCAGGGCTTCTACACCCGCTCGAACCAGTTGTTCGGCGCCTTCCTGGCCGAGCCGCGCACGTTCGGCGCAACGCTCCGCTATCGCTGGAGCCCACGGATCGCGCCGCCGCCGCCCCCGCCGCCACCTCCACCTCCGCCGCCGCCGCCTCCGGCGACCCAGACCTGCCCGGATGGCTCGGTGATCCTGGCGACCGACGCCTGCCCGGCGCCGCCGCCACCTCCCCCGCCGCCGCCGCCGGCGCCCGAGCGGGGCGAATAGCCGCAGCTTTCATTCTTCACGGTGCAACAGGGGGGAAGGCCCCGCCAGCGATGGCGGGGCCTTTGCCTTGTCAGGCGGGTTCGGCCCGGCCCGGCGCCGAGGCCGCGGCGAGCATCGCCGGCCGCAGGCAGTCGATATCGCTCTGGGCGAGCTTCCGGCCGTCGCTTCGGGTGAGGTAGAAAACGTCGACCGCGCGCTCGCCATAAGTCGCGATATGCGCCGAATGGACGGTGTGGCCGCAATCGCGGATCGCGGCGGTGAGCGCAGCCAGCAAGGCGGGACGGTCCCGAGCATTGACCTCCACCACCGTGGTGCGGTTCGACGCGCGTTCGGCAATCGCCACCGACGGCGCGACCTCGAAATGCCCGGATTTCGGCGAGGGTAAAGCGGCCGGGAGCGCGGGCGGTGCATCGGCCACCAGCGCCTGCCGTATCGACCGCTCGAGACGATCGCGCAGCTTTTTGTCCTTATACGGGCGGCCGCGGCGGTCGAGCACCAACAAATTGTCGAGCGCCATGCCGTCGCGCGTGGTGTGGATGCGCGCGTCGATGATGTCGGCGCCCGCTTCGGCGAGGCCGACGCAGATGCGGTGGAACAGGCCTTCGCGGTCGGCGGCAAAAATCGAGACCCGGGTGGCGCCGCTGGCGGGGTCGGCGGCGACCTCGATGCTCGGCTCGCGCTCGCCGATCCGGGCTTCGCTGGTCGCCACCTGGAGCGCGTTGGCGACCTGCCAGTCGATCGGCTCGGCGAGCCAGTAGCTGTCGGGCAGGCGAGTGGCGTGCGAGCGGGCTACCTTGCCGCGCCAGCCGATGCGCTCCGACAGTGCGGCACGCCGGTCCTCGACCAGCTCGCTTCGCCCGTGCTGCTTGTGACCGAGGCGCAGCCGCTCCTCCGCCGCTTCGAAGAGACTGCGGAGCAGGGTCCGCTTCCAGTCGGTCCAGATGCCGGGTCCGACCGCGCGGATGTCGACCACGGTGAGGATGAGCAGCAACCGCAGGCGCTCGGGGCTTTGCACGACACCGACGAAATCCTCGATCGTCTTGGGGTCGGCGAGGTCGCGCTTGAACGCGGTCGAGGACATCAACAGGTGATGGCGGACGAGCCAGGCGACGGTCTCGGTCTCTGATGGATCAAGCCCGAAGCGTGGACCCAGCCGCCGCGCGACCTCGGCGCCCAATTCGCTATGGTCGCCGCCGCGGCCCTTGGCGATATCGTGGAGCAGGATCGCGACATAGAGCGTGCGGCGCGAGGCGAGCTGGCCGAACAAAGCGGTGGCGAGCGGATGGTCGGCCTTCAATTCGCCGCGCTCGATCGCCGCGGCGAGGCCGATCGCGCGGATCGAATGTTCGTCGACCGTATAATGGTGGTACATGTCGAACTGCATCTGCGCGACGACGCGGCCGAAGTCGGGAACGAAGCGGCCGAACACTCCGGCCTCGTTCATCCAGCGAAGCACCAGCTCGGGCGAATTGACGCTGGTCAGAACGTCGAGGAACAACGCATTGGCGCGGGGGTCGTCGCGCACCGTGCGATCGATCAGCGCGGCATCGCGGGTCGCGGCGCGCATTGCTCCGGGATGGATCTCGAGCTTCTCGCGCGCTGCAAGGGCAAACATCTCGACCAGGCGAACCGGGTCGGCGCGGAAGAAATCGTCGCCGGGCACCGCGATCCGGCCGCGGTCGAGGACGAAGCCGGCGAGGTGCTTGGGTCGGCGGCGGATGGTCGGAAGCGCGAAGCGGAAGCCCTTGCGCGCGAGCTGCTCGTCGAGCTGGGCGAGGAACTGGCCGGTCAGATCCCCGACCGCCTTGGCGTTGATGAAATAGAAATGCATGAACCGCTCGACCGGCGATTTTCCAGGCCGCTCGGCATAGTTCATCAGCTCCGCGATCTGGCGCTGATAATCGAACGTCAGCCGCTCCTCGGGCCGCCCGGCGAGCAGATGCAAATGGCAGCGGACCGACCAGAAGAAGCGCTCGGCGCGCTCGAAGCGGCGATATTCGGCGGCGGTCAGAAGGCCGGTCCCGACCAGGTCCTGCGGCCGCTTTACGCCGTGGATATATTTGCCGATCCAGTAGAGCGTGTGGAGGTCGCGCAGGCCCCCCTTGCCGTCCTTGATGTTGGGCTCGACGACATAGCGGCTGTCG
>JANNDN010000309.1:0-2239 GCA_031387795.1 Sphingomonas sp. | reverse complement strand
CTGTCGACCCCGCCCGAGAGGCCGCAAATGACCTTCCCGTCGCCAACCTGCGCCCGGATGTCGGCGATCTTCTGCTCGCGGTACGCGGCCATGGTCCAGTCGCCCGCACAACCGCAGACGTGGCGGACGAAATTGGCGATCAGCTTGCCGCCGTCGGGGGTGTGGTGGACTTCGGGGTGGAATTGGGTGCCGTAGTAACGCCGCTCTTCATTCGCGATGACCGCGAACGGCGCACCGTCCGACACCGCGACGATGCGGAAACCCGGCGCGAACTCAGTGACCTTGTCACCGTGGCTCATCCACACCTGGTGCCGGCTGCCCACCTCCCACAGCCCGTCGAACAGAGCGCAATCCTCGGTGATGGTGATGAAAGCGCGGCCGAACTCGCCGTCCCATTCGCCGTCCTTGCCCGCCTCGACCCGCCCGCCGAGCTGATGGCTCATGACTTGCTGGCCATAACAGATGCCAAGGACCGGCAGACCGCTGTCGAACAGGATTTGCGGCGCGCGTGGGCTACCTTCCTCGGGGACGCCAGCAGGGGAGCCCGACAGAATGATACCCTTGGGCTGGAGCCGCTCGAACGCCTCCTCGGCCATGCTGAACGGGGCGATCTCGGAATAGACCCCGGCC
Organism: Sphingomonas sp.; assembly: GCA_031387795.1. GTDB lineage: Bacteria > Pseudomonadota > Alphaproteobacteria > Sphingomonadales > Sphingomonadaceae > Sphingomicrobium. Next base: position 1,609 of record JANNDN010000309.1, on the reverse strand, counting down.
TCGCGCACGCGCCGCGCGATCAGCTGGGTCACCTGGCTCCCGAAGTCGACGATGAGGATGGATTCGGTGTGGGTGGCCGTCATGCATGGCCGATAGCGATTTTGCGCGACGAGTAAAGTTTCGGCGCGGATGCTGCTATAACTCGCGCGAATCCGGGGGGAGGCGAAGCGCATGCGAGTCGGGCACATCGGGCTGGTCGGCCTTCCGATCTTCATCCTCGCGCCATCGCTGACCGCCCGAACGCCGACGGAAACCGCGAGCCCGGTCAAGGCCATCACGTCCGAGGAGCTGGAGCGGTTGCCGTCAGCACGCAACATCAGCGACCTGCTCAGGAATTTGCCATGCACTCCGCAGGCGATCCCGACGCTTACCCGCCCGACCGCCGCTGGCGCCCCCATCGCCGCGGACTCGCTCAGCTGCCTTCGCCCTGACGATCTCAACATGATCGAGATCTATCGGGTCCATAACGACACTCGCTTGAAATTCGGGTCGCAGCCGCTGGTATGGGACCGGGCGCTGGCGGCGGCGGCGCAGAGCTATTCGGTGCAACTTGCGCGCACGGGCCGACTCGCCCACGCCCCGCGCGAGGGCCGCGGCATCAGCCGCGAAAATCTCGGCATGGGAATGCTCGGCTGGGACAGCCGCCAAATGCTCGGCAATTGGCTCAAGGAAGAGCGCAACTTCACGCCCGGCAGCTATCCCGAAGTCAGCAAGACCGGCGATTGGCAGGACGTCTCGCATTATACCCAGATGGTGTGGCCGACGACGACCAACCTCGGCTGCGGAATGGCCGACGGCAGCGGCTATCGATGGCTCGTTTGCCGCTATTCGCCCGGCGGCAACAAGGACGGGGTCCGCATCCCGTTCGAGCCGGTTGGCACCGGGACGACGATTGCCGATGGTCCGAAGACACCGACGCCCGCCCCGACCCCCGCCACAGCCGGCGCGGACGTGGCGCCGGTCGATACGGGCGGCGTAACGCTTCCCCCGCCGCCACCGCCGCCACCGACCGCCCGGGATCCGGCGCCCGATGGCGATGAGACTCGGCACCCGCTGGTAACCATGGCCAACGGCGCCTTCGATGCCTTTGCCGCCGCCTGGCGAGAGGGCGACCGCGCCGCACAGGAACGCGAGCTGGCGAAGATGCGCTACGCGCTCGACGAATTGCGCAAGCGATTGAAGGCCGCGCGCAAGGCGGGCCCCTATTCCACGGTCGATCCGGTCAAGGTCGAGAAGCAGGTCAAGGAGCTCGAGCGGACGATGAAGACCGCCGAGGATCGATTCAGCGGGCGGGAAGAGCGCGGATAAGAGAAAACGCGCGCCCCCGAAGGGACGCGCGCTCTTTCAACTTGAACCGGTCGAAGCCGGAGCGGCTTAGCGACGGCGGTTGTCGTAATAGTTCATGTGATTGATATCGACGTCATAGACCCGGCCACGGCGATCCGCATTACAGGTGAAGCGCAGATCCGGCGTGCCGTACGAGCGGTTATGCTGATACCCGCCATAGCCGTACTGCTGGGCATAAACGTTGCCCGAGGTCGCGACGCCGCGGATGCGGATGCGATCAGACTTGCGGACTCGAACGTCCTCGATCCCGAGCACGCGGGCC
>JANNDN010000288.1:0-17699 GCA_031387795.1 Sphingomonas sp. | reverse complement strand
GGCGACCGCGGCGCTGTCCCAGGCCTTTTTCCAGCTCACCGATTATCCGATCGAGGACCGCGCAAAGGTGCCCGCGGAAGATCTCGACCTCGGCGGCGGACGGACGCTCCACGTGCCCAAGAGCCTCAAGGGCGTCGCGGTTTTCTCGTTCAAGCGCTTGTGCGGCGGAAATTGCGGGGCGGCCGATTATCTCGCCATCGCGCGCCGCTTTCACACCGTCATCCTGGTCGGGATTCCGGTGATGGGACCGGAGTTGCGCAACGAGGCGGCGCGCTTCGTCACCCTGATCGACGCCCTCTACGAGCATCGCGTGAAATTGCTCGCCAGCGCCGATGCGGAGCCCGCCGCAATCTATCCCGCCGGCGACGGCAAATTCGAATTCGCGCGCACCGTCAGCCGGCTCGAGGAGATGCAGAGCGCTGCCTATCTTGCCGAGGGGCACGGAAGGACCGCAAAGGATAACGGTTGGGACTAAGCGTCAGGACCCGGTTGGCGTTGCATCGCCATCCATGAGGTCTTCAAGGAACAGCGACATCAGCATTGGCTGGCTTGAAACGCCGGCCTTGGCATAGACTTGGCTGAGCTGCGCTCGAACCGTGCCCGGCGCTGCCAGGCGCATGTCCGCGATTTCGCGAATGGTGCAGCCTTTCAGTGCGAAGAGCGCGACATCCGATTCCGCGGTCGAGAGCCGCCAATCCAAGAAACGGTCCGCGATAATTCGCGACAAGGCGCCGCGCGCGATCGCGACGGCACTCGCCCGAACCCGGCTTTCGCGCACGAGATGAAATAAATAGGCCGCGCCGAGCGCCGTCCCAGCCAGCAGCGCGAGGGCAACGGCCACCTCGAGCGCGTTCCCTCCTCCGCTGGCCGCGGATTCGGCTTCGTCGGCCATCGCGTCGGCAACGAAGAACAAACACGCCAGAGCCTGCACCAGAACGATTGCTGCGGCCGGCAGGATGTCAGGCAGCAGCCGGCGGGGCGAGTTTTTCAATGGTTTCATGCTTTTGCTTATCTCCTGCCCCTTGGTCTACGCGCGTGCTTACTCCCCGCAACGCTCCCTACGCTCCGGCTTATGGCGACGCGCGACCCGGCTGACTAAGTCGGCGCGGTAAGGAGAATGTCATGCGTAAGATCGTTCTATTTTCTGTCGCGGCAATGGTTTGTGCGTTCAGCCCTGCCAACGCAACCAACGCCCCCACGCCAAGGATTTCGATGGCCCACGCGCGCGCCATCGCACTCAAACTCGCGCCCGGAAAAATCATTTCGAGCGAATATGAGAATGAAGGAGGCGGCTGGCGCTATTCCTTCGACATTCAACAACGCGGCAACGTTCAGGAGATCGGCATTGACGGTCGAACCGGAAGAGTTGTTGAGAACAAGTCCGAGGGTAAAGTCGATCACGACTGATCCCACCTGAATTCAAAGGAACGACATGCGCGATCCGGAAATTCGGCCAGCCTTCGATGCCCTCAGCAAAGTCCCCGCGGTTACGCTGGGTTTCTGGATCGCCAAAATCTTCGCAACGACATTAGGCGAGACCGGCGGCGACGCGGTCAGCATGTCGTGGCTTGGTGAAACCACCGCGCAGGCCGGGCAAGGCGGGATCAACGGCTATCTGGTGGGCACTGCGATCTTCGGCATCCTGCTGGCGGTGCTGGTCGTGCTGCAGATGCGGGCGAAGGGATATCACCCGACTCTTTACTGGCTGACGATCATCGCCTCGACTACCGCCGGGACCACCTTGGCCGACTTCGCGACGCGCTCAATGGGAATTGGCTACACCGGCGGCTCAGCGTTGCTGCTCGGCCTCGTGCTCGCGTCGCTGGCGGCCTGGAAAGCGGTCGAAGGCAAGGTCAGCTCCAGCCATATCGTCAGCGGCCGAGCCGAGCTGTTCTACTGGATTACCATCACTTTTTCGCAGACTCTGGGTACCGCGCTTGGCGATTGGGCGGCGGACACCGGTGGGCTCGGCTATCTGGGCGGGGCGGCATTGTTCGGCGGCCTGATCGCGCTTGTTGCAGGTCTTTATTTCGCTACCAGCATCAATCGCGTGGCCTTGTTCTGGGCAGCGTTCATTCTCACCCGGCCATTGGGCGCGACTGTCGGCGATTTTCTCGACAAGCCGGTCGCCAGTGGCGGGCTCAATCTCTCTCGCCCGCTGGCGAGTGTGTTGCTGGCAATAGCGATCGTCGCAATCGTCGCGCTGACGCACCAACGCCCAAGCGGGATTGACGAGAGGCCATGACGCTCTAGCTTCCGCGCTCCTGCTCGAAGGAGTTACGTCAATGCGCCTTGCCCTCGCCGCTGCTCTGCTCGCCGCTTCCGCCACCGCCGTCGTCGCGCAAGAGGGCGGGACAGCGCTGGTCAGCCCGCCGCCAGCGACGCTCAAGGGCAGCAAGGCGCTACCCCCGCAATGGGAGGCAAAGACCCGCGAAATTTACAAGACTGCGATCGAGACCCCGACCGCGAAGAGCCATCCGGGCGAGAACCTCAAGCTTGCCACCTACCTCGCCGGGGAATTCAAGGCCGCGGGCTGGGCGGAGAGCGACATCCATATTCAGCCTTATGAATCGGTGCCGGGCTACACGACTGCGGCGCTGATCGCGCGCTGGCCTGCCGCGGGCAAGGCGAAGCGAAAACCGCTCCTGATCCTGGCCCACATGGACGTGGTTGAAGCGCTCCAGCGCGACTGGGTCACCGACCCTTATAAGCTGATCGAGAAAGACGGCTATTTCTATGGCCGCGGCACCGGCGACGACAAGGGCGGGCTGGTTCCGGCAATGGTCGCCCTGCTCAAGCTCAAGGCCGAGGGGTTCAAACCCGACCGCGACATCGTGGTCCTGTTCACCGGGGATGAGGAAACCCAGGGCAAGGGCGCCGAACTGGGCGCGACCGAGTGGCGCAAGTGGACCGAGGCCGAATATGCGCTCAACGCCGATGCCGGCGGCGGCGGCTTCACCCGCGACGGGAAATCACTCGGATTCGGACTGCAAACGTCGGAAAAGACCTTCCAGACCTTTTATCTGCGGACCCATAACAAGGGCGGTCACAGCAGCAGGCCGCGGCCCGATAACGCCATTTACGACCTCTCCGATGCGCTCAAGAAGCTGCAAGGTTATCGTTTCACCCCGATGCTCAACGACACCACCCGCGCCTATTTCACCGAGCGCGCCAAGCAGGAGGGCGACAGTGCCTTGGGCAAGGCGATGCGCGCCTGGCTCGCCAATCCCGATGACGGCGCGGCGGCCGACGCGATCGAGGCCAATCCGCTGGAAGTGGGGATCACCCGAACCCGCTGCGTCGCGACCCGGCTCAACGCCGGCCATGCGGACAATGCCCTCCCCCAATTTGCCGAAGCGACGGTCAATTGCCGGATTTTCCCGGGCATCCAGCCGCCGGCGATCCAGGCTGAGCTCAAGGCTTTGGTCGGTCCCAATGTCGAGGTTGTCCCCGATGCCGACGCGGGGCGACCGACCGACGCATCGCCGCTGCGCGCGGATGTCGTCAACGCCTATACCAAGGCGGTCCGCGCCCGTTTTCCAGGCACTCAGATCATTCCGCAAATGTCGACCGGCGCGACCGACGGGCTCGAGTTTCGCGCCCGCGGCATTCCGGTTTACGGGGTTGAGGGCGGCTGGGGCGTGTCGCCCGACGACGAGCGCGCCCACGGCCTCGACGAGCGGATTCCGGTCCAGTCTTTATGGGACGATGTCTATCACTGGGAATCGATGCTCCGCGACCTCGCCCGCTGACAGGCTAGAGGGCTCGCGCCGCTTTCAGAACGTCGTCGGCGTGCCCCGGGACTTTGACCTTGTGCCACGCGCGCAGCACCGTGCCGTCGCCGCCAATGAGGTAGGTCGAGCGCTCCATCCCCATATATTTGCGGCCGTACATCGATTTTTCGACCCAGGTTCCGAACGCATTTGAAATCGCGCCGTCCTCGTCGCTGATCAGCGGCACCTTGAGGTCGTATTTGGCGATGAACTTGTCGTGTTTCTTCATCCCATCGCGCGATATTCCGACGACCTTCACACCCGCGCTTGCGAATTCGTCAGCGAGCGCGGTGAAATCCTGCGCCTCGCGGGTGCAGCCCGACGTATCGTCCTTGGGGTAGAAAAAGAGCACCAGCGGCCCGCCCGGAGCCGCGAGATCGATCGCTTTGCCATCGCTGGCCGTGCCACTGAGTGCCGGAACCTTGTCGCCTTCGCCGATCATTCGTTTTCCCTCACCTTGCGCCATCTTTGCTCGATCCTGTGCCGCGCCAGCCCGAGTGCTTCAAGCAGCGAATCCCAATTGTCGTGCCCGCAGCGTTGCGCGACCAGTTGCCGCGATTGCTCGGCCGGCTCGCGCCCGCCCGGCGCGACCAGCCGCAAAACGACGAGGATCCGGCTCAAAACGCGCAGATCGGCATCGGCTTCGGGGTCGATCAGCCCGGCCTCGGCGAGATCGGCGATCGCCACCTCAAGCCGCGGGTCGAGCCCGACGTGGCTGGTGAGCTGCAACGTGTGGACCGCGAACTCGAGGTCGACCAGCCCGCCAGGGCCGAGCTTGACGTCGAGCGGCCCCGCCGGCGGCTTGTGGCTGGCCATGTCAAGCCGCATCTTGGCCGCGTCGGCGCGGACCTTGACCGGGTCGCCGACACCCTTGAGAATCGAACAGACGAGCGCCGCGACCCCGGCCCGGGCGTCCTTCGACCCGGTCAGCGGGCGGGCGCGGCACAGCGCCATGTGCTCCCACGTCCACGCCTCGGTCCGCTGATAGTGATCGAACGAATCGAGCGCGACCGCGAGCATCCCCTGCGCCCCCTGCGGCCGGAGCCGGGTATCGACTTCGTAGAGCGGGCCGGTCGCGGTCGGAACGCCCAGCGCGGCGCTGACCCGACTGGCGAGGCGATTGTAATAGTCGGTCGCCGACAAGGGCTTGCCGCCGTCGCTAACCGCTCCTTCGGGCGCGTCGAACAGATAGATGAGGTCGAGGTCGCTGGCGTGGGTCAGCGCGCGCCCGCCGAGCCGGCCGAGGCCGAGGATGATCAGCTCGCCGCCCGCGATTGCGCCATGGCGGCGCTCGAATTCGCGGCTGGTGAGGTGCGCCATGGCGACGATCGCGCCTTCGGCGAGGTCGCTATACCCTTCCGCGATGGCGATCGGGTCGCGGTGCCCGGCGAGCAACTGGACCCCGAGCGCGAAACGCCGCTCGCCGATCAGCCGGCGCAACAGCTCGAGCGCCTCGTCGAACGGCAATCGCCCCGCCGCCTCGATCAGCCGCGCGGCGGTCTCCTCGGCATCGGGCGGCTCGGCAAAGGCGGAGCGGTCGACCAGCCCGTCGAGCAACGCCGGCCGCCGCGCGAGCTGTTCCGACAAAGCCGGGGCATGGGCGAGCACCAGTGCAAAGGTCTCGGCCAGTTCGGGCCGCGCTTCGAGCAGACGGAACAGGTTCACGCCGCTCGACAGGCGCTCGACGATATCGCCGAGCCGGTTGAGCGCATGGCCGGGATCGGCGCCGACCGCGATTGCCGGCAATAGCCCGGGGAGCATCGCCTCGAACGCCGCTTGCGCCGCGGGGGAACGCAACGCTCGAGCCTTGCCCGAGCGCCATTCGCCGACATGGCGGGCGGCCGCTTCGGGGTCGGCAAAGCCAAGGCCGCGCAAGGTTTCGCGCAGGATGTCGGGATCGTTGGACAGCGCGGACCCCTGATCGGGCATCAACCCGTCGAACAGGGCGCCGGCGGCCTCGACATGGGGCCGGACCGTCTCGATCAACGCCGCGCCGCTGGCGAGTCCGCCCAAACGGGCGACATTGTCGAGCGCCGCCGGGTCCACCGGGAGCAAATGGGTCTGGGCGTCGTCGACCATTTGCACGCGGTGCTCGACCGTCCGCAGCAGACGATAGGAATCGGCCAGGCTGCGCGCAGTATCTGGCGGGAGATGCCCGGCGCCTTCGAGCGCGGCGATCGCGTCGAGCGTCGCCGGCCGGCGCAGTGCGGGATCGCGGCCGCCGTGGATCATCTGCTGGATCTGGACGAAGAATTCGACCTCACGGATGCCGCCGCGCCCACGCTTGAGGTCGAATCCCGGGCCGATATTCGCGTTCTGCGCATAATGGTCCCGAATCCGGCCCGAAATCTGGCGCACGTCCTCGATCACCCCGAAATCGACCGATCGCCGCCACACGAACGGCTCGATCGCCTGGATGAAGCGGTTGCCGAGGGCTGGATCGCCGGCGACCGCGCGGGCGCGGATGAAAGCCGCGCGCTCCCACGGCAGCGCCGAGGATTCGTAATGCGAGATGGCGGCGTCGACCGGCAGCGCGATCGGGGTCACTTCGGGAGACGGGCGGAGCCTGAGGTCGACCCGCTCGACATAGCCGGTCGCGGTGCGCCGCTGAAGTATCTCGATCATTCGCCGGCCGATCCGCACCGCCGCCTCGCCTGCGTCCTCGCGCGCCCGGCGGGGCAGTAGCGCGGGGTCGAACAGCAGGCTGAGGTCGACATCCGAGCTGTAATTGAGTTCGTTGCTGCCGAGCTTGCCCAGCGCGATCACCGCAAAGCCTTCGGTCCCGGCGCCGGGAACGCGCTCCTCGATTGCCAGCCGCACCGCGGCGGCGATGGCGTAATCGGCGAAACCGGACAGCAAAGCGGTGACCCGCTCGAGGCTCAATTCCCCCGCCAAGTCGCCCAACGCCACCGCCAGAGCGAGCGCCTGACGCCGCTGGCGAAGTTCGTCCTCGACCGTCTCGCCGGCGATGCGCAGCGCCTCGGCCGCGGCGGCCTCGGCTCCATCCGCGGCGAAGCGCTCGGCGATCGCCGGCCAAGCGCGCAGCGAATCGCGCAGAAACGGCGCGTGGCGGGCCGCGCGATCGAGGGCGTCGCTGCGCTTTTCCTGGTGATTTCCGGCACTCATTTCGTTGTCAATTGTGCACGAATGCCGAAACGGTTGAAACCAGCGCGGCACTTCGTCGTTATTGCAGCGATGAAAGAGCCCCGCGAACAGGATTGGGTGAGCCAGAAAGGGCTCAACCGGCAACTGATCCAGGTCGAGACCCCCGAGTCTCGCGCCGGGATCGCTGCCGCGCTTCGCCGCGCCTTTGAGGCGGCGGCAACCGAGCCGAGCGACCATGATTTCGCGGCTCTTCTCGCCCGCCTGAACTGAGCGGCCTCAGCCGTGATCGCGGCTTAGCTCTTCGACCTCGCCCATGATCGACTGCAACGCGGACTGACCCGGCTCGGTCTTGTGCTGACGCCGTGACGGCAACTTGCCGCCGGTCAGCAGTGCTTCGAGCGCGACCCGCCCGCGAGCGACCCGGCTTTTGATCGTTCCGACCGCGCAGGCGCAGATTTCCGCCGCTTCTTCATAAGCAAAGCCACCTGCGCCGACGAGAATAAGCGCCTCGCGCTGCGGTTGCGGCAAGTGCATCAGCGCCCGCTGCAGATCGCCAAGCTCGATATGCCGGTCCTGGCTGGCGGGAGCGGCGAGGATCTTCGAGGCGGTGACATCGTCCCATTCGCCCTTGAAGCGCGCCCGGCGCATCTGGCTGAGGAACAAGTTGCGAAGGATGATGAAGGTCCAGGCACGCATGTTGGTGCCGGCCTGGAAGCGCTTCCGCGCCGCCCACGCCTTGAGCAAGGTTTCCTGGACCAGATCGTCGGCGAGGTCGCGGCTGCCGCTTAGCGAGCGGCCGAACGCGCGCAGGTGCGGAATGACCGCGGCGAGCTGATCCTTGAACTCCGGGTCCGACAGGGGAACCCAGTCAGGGGCCACGGAATCGGCCGGGCGCTCATCGTCGAGGTCATTATCCAACTTATTGAAATCCCACCCTGCTGGTCCGCTGGAGGCATTGCCGCCTTGCACTTTGATCGAAGCTGAACGGCACTATCCGGCCCAACTTAAGAGCCTAGGGCCGGCCGACAAGGACGATCACCACGAAAAGAACGATGACGAGCAGCGTACCGATGACAAGCACGTAGCGCGCCACGCCCGGGGTTGAGCCCGCGCGCGCTTCGGTCGTTGTCTCGTGAATCCGGCCGTCCGAATCGCGGTCGCCTGTGCTCATGGTCGAAAGACCTCCTGGTTCGAGCGTGCAACGCGGGCGGACCCACGCCGTTCCGTCCTTATGCAGCCGGAACGGTTGCTGCATCGAAGAACAAGGCCTGAGCGATCGCCGCCTTGACGGTCGAACGCTGGAACGGCTTGGTGATCAGGAAGGTCGGCTCGGGCCGGGTCCCGGTCAGCAGCCGCTCGGGGAAGGCGGTGATGAAAATCACCGGCACCGAAAATTCGGCGAGGATGTCTTTCACCGCATCGATGCCGCTCGAATCGTCGGCCAGCTGAATGTCCGCGAGCACCAGCCCCGGCGGGTGCTGGCGCGCCTGGGCGACCGCCTCGTCGCGGGTCACCGCGACTCCGGTGACGTTGTGGCCGAGGTCGCGGACGATGGTCTCGATATCCATCGCGATGATTGGCTCGTCCTCGATAATGAGCACGTCGGCGAGCGTCTGGCGCTCGATCTCGGACAATGCCTCGGCGACGAGCGAATCAACGTCAGCGGGAGACGCGTCGATGAGGAAGCCCGCATCCTCGGACGAAAAGCCCTCGAGCGACGTCAGCAGCAGCGCCTGGCGCGACAGCGGGGTGATTCGCGACAGGCGCGCCTGCGCGATTCCCTCGGGACCGCCGAGAGCGGATGACGGTTCTTCGCCTTCCTCGACATTGGCGGTCGACCAGATGGCATGAAACGTCTTGTAGAGGCCGAGACGCGGATCGACGTCGCGCGGGAATTCGTCGGGCTGGGCGACGATCGCCTCCAGAGCCGCGCGGACGAATGCGTCGCCGTGGGTCTGACTTCCGGTCAGAGCGCGGGCGTAGCGGCGGAGGAATGGCAGGTGCGGAGCGAGTTCCTGACCAAGGGACATAAGATTAAGGTCTCCCTCGAATGATGACTTGGCGCCGTCTTTGGCGGGGTGCCGGTGCCGTGGCAAGGGTGTGCGCCTTGAAAGTCACATCCCGTCCCTTCTTTTCCGAATGACTGGAACAAAGCCGAGGGGATTTGGTTTCGTGGGAAGGGTGGGATTGCACCAGTCGTGGCCGCGAACCGGTCGCTCGCGAGAATTGTGCCGCAAGGCGGAACTCACGAGGCCGTTGCTTCGACGATTTGTGCCAGTATGACGCGGAACAGACGTCCGCTGAGGGGAATAAAGAGGTTGAGTGATCGAAAGAAGGGCGACGACGCAGACGGCACCGCCCCCTCGCCGGCGAAGCTGCGCGGCGCGCGCGTCGGCACCAAGAGCGGCGGGGCCCGCGGCGGCGGCGGCAAGGCGCGCAACAGCAATTGGGGCCGGGTCCTCAGAACCGCCTACGACGACACGTTGCGCGAGGCTGTTCCCGACGACTTTCTCAGTCTCCTCGGCAAGCTCGACTAAACTCGCGGCGCTGCGAATGGTGGATCCGGTACGGGCGCCTTGCGGATGACAGTCGGCGAACGCTTTGCGGGGTTGCCGACGGCGGCCAAGCTTTTCCTCCTTTTGACGATGGTGCTGCTGCCCTTTGGCCTCGCGCTCGCATTGATCGGAGAGACAGGCATCCGCTCGGCCAATGATGCGATTGCCGGGCAGGCCAGGGATCGGGCCGAAATCACTACCCGGGCGGTCGAAAGCCTGATCGCACGCAATGCCCTGGCGCTGCGGATCGGCGCCAATGCGGCGCTTGCTCAGCCCTCCGGCGACCCGTGCCAGCGCATGCGCAATTCGCTGGCGATCGTTCCCGCCGTCGCGCAGAATTTCGCAATCGAGACCGCCGAGGGCGAGTCGCTGTGCACCGCCGGCACCATCGGCGAGATCGGCGAGCTCGACCTGGTCGCGCCCGGCGCCATCCTCGTCCGCCTGTCGCCTGCGTCCGACGCCGTGGCCATTCGCACCGGAGTGGTCGGCGGCATGGTCACGGGGGTGGTGTCGATCGACGAAATCCGCATCGCAGCCCGCCATTCCGGCGGGTCGCCTGCTTTGTTCGCGCTTCACGACCAGATGCGGCAGCTGATCGTGATCGAGGGCTCGTCGAATCCGGCCGGCCTGGCCATCAGCGAGCAAGCCATCGGCAACGGCGATCTGATCGCCCGAGTCGGGGTCGCCCAGGAACGAATCCCGGCGCGCGACCGCTTACTGCTCCTGCTGCCGCTGCTGATGTGGTTCGCCGCGGCGCTGATTTCTTGGCTGATCGTCAGCCGGGTGCTGATCAGTCCGCTCAAGAAGCTCGAGAGCGCGATCAGCGACTATCAGCCCGGCGAGATCAATAACGAATTGCCCCAGAACCTCGGCCCGGCGCTCGAGATCAAGGCGCTGCGCGACGCTTTTACCCGCGCGATTCACCGGGTCGAGGTTTCGGAAGGCCAGTCGGCCGAGGCACTGGAGGGTCAGCGGCGGCTGGTCCGCGAAGTCCATCACCGGGTCAAAAACAACCTCCAAGTCGTCGCGTCGCTCCTCAACATCCACGGGCGCACGGCCGATTCTCCCGCGGTTCGGGCGGCCTATGCGGCGATCAGCCGGCGGGTCGGCGCGCTGTCGGTGGTCCACCGCAATCATTTCGCGGAGATGGAGGAGAATCGCGGGATCGCGCTGCGCCCGCTCGTCACCGAGCTTGCCGCCGAGCTACGGGTCAGCGTGCCCGACCAGGTCAGCGGCCTGACCCTCGAGCTCGACCTCGACTCCGTCAGCACAACTCAGGACGTGGCGGTCGCGATCTCCTTTCTGGTCACCGAGATCGTCGAGTTCGCGATGCTCGACTGTCCCAAAGAGCCGATCGAGATCGCGCTCCGCCGGACCAGCGAGCTGACCGCGCGCATGACCTTGTCGAGCAAGGTCCTGACCGACGCCGAGTCCGACGTCCCAAGCCGCCTGCAATTCGAGCGGATCGTCGCCGGCCTGGCCAAGCAATTGCGCTCCCCGCTCGAACGAAAGCTCGGTCGCTACAGCGTCGAATTCCCCGTTTTTCCGCCGAATTGAGGTCTTAGAGCGGTGGACCGAACCGCTCCTGGAAATTTCTTTGGAATGGCTGGAACCAAGCCCGAAGAAGGTACGTTATGATATTCGGATAGCGACCTTATGCCCCCCCGCTCTCGCTATCCGCTTAAATGGGCCCGAAACCGCCAACCCCTCCCCCCCCGGTGGCGCTTTCGGGCCCCTATTCTTTTTGGGGCTCCTCGACAGCCTCCGAATCACCACTCGCCAAGGCGGCCCGCGACGAGCGCCAGTGGGTGACACGGATCGCCACGATCGCGAATTCGTAGAGCGCGTAGAGCGGCACCATCAGCATCAGCATCGAGACCGCGTCGGGCGGCGTCAGCACCGCGGCCGCCGCTGCGCAGGCGACTAATGCATAACGGCGCGAGCTGGTCAGCTGCTCGAGCGTGACAATCTTCGCCCGCTCGAGAATCATCAGCAGCACCGGGGTCAGGAACGCGACCCCGAAACCGAACATGAAGCGAGTGACGAAGGTCAGATAATTGCCGACCCCCGGCAAAGCGTCTTGCTGGACCCCGCCGACATTCCCCTGAAAGCCGAGCAGGAAATGCAGCGCCCATGGCATCGCAATAAAATAAGCAAAGGCGGCCCCGGCGCCGAAGAACAGCGGCGTGACCAGCAGGAACGGCAGGAACGCGCGCTTCTCCTTGGCGTAGAGCCCCGGCGCAACGAACCGCCACATCTGCGTCGCGATGACCGGGAAGGCGATCATCAAGGCGGCGAACAGCGCCACCTTTATCTCGACGAAAAACGCCTCGAAGATATCGGTGTAGATCAATCGACCCTGGCCCGCGGCGAGCAATGGCTGGACCAGCACCGCGAAGATCTTCCGCGACACCGTGAGGCAGGCGGCGAACGCGATCACCAGCGCAGCCAGGCTCCACAGCAGCCGGCGGCGGAGCTCGACCAGATGCTCCATCAATGGCGCCTTGCTGTCGTCGATCTCGTTCACGGCAGCTCGCGCTGCTCGGGCGGAAGATGCTCCTGATCGCCCGGTCCTGAATCGGGCGCGGGCGGCGGCGCGACTTCCCCGGCGCCCACCGCCGATTCCGCGGTCCGTGCCGGCGGGTCGGGATAGTCGGCGTCGGCGGGATGGAGCTTCATGATTCGCTCATTCTCCTCGCGCCATTTCGTCTCCATCTCCTCCAGTTCCGCCTCGCGCATCATCGTCTCGATGCCCGAGGTGAAATGGCGCGCCATGCCGCGGATGCGCCCGACCCAATGGCCGAGCACGCGCATGGCCTTGGGCAGGTCCTTGGGACCGATGAAGATCAGCGCCAGCACGGCGACGATCACGAATTCGGTTGAATCAACCCCGAACATGGCGACTCCAGCCGAGTGGCTCTAGCGCGCCTCGTCATCCCGCTGCGGCGGTGGAACGGGGTCCGCGCTGCGCGGGGTGACGTCGATCGGATCCGCGGGGCGGGGCTCGTCCGCGGGCAGCCGCCGCTGCTCGGTCCGGCGATCCTCGTGCCGCTGGCGCTTTTCCTCCTCGTCGTCGGCCATGCCGGCCTTGAAGCTTTTGATGCCCTTGGCGACGTCGCCCATCATCGCCGAGAAGCGGTTGCGGCCGAACAGCAGCAGGACGAACAGCCCGAGAATGAGCCAGTGAATGAGACTGAAACCACCCATGCGAAACTCCTTCGTCCGGGGTTCTAGTCGTCCTCGCTCTCGCTTTCCAGTTGCAGTTCGTCGAGCGATTCCCCGAGGACCCCCTCAAGCGCATCGTCGAGCGGGTCGAGCAGCCCCGCGGCCTTGAGGTCGTCGATGCCGGGCAAGTCGCGGCGCGAGCCGAGCCCGAAGTGGGTCAGAAACTCCTCGCTCGTCGCATAAAGCAGCGGCCTTCCCGGGCCTTCGCGGCGTCCCGCGGGACGGACCCAGCCCGCTTCCATCAGCACGTCGAGCGTGCCTTTGGAGATCTGGACCCCGCGGATGGCCTCGATCTCGGCGCGGCTGACCGGCTCGTGATAGGCGATGATCGCCAGCGTCTCAGTCGCCGCGCGCGACAATCGGCGTACTTCCTCGCGGGTGCGGCGGAGGAGGTGGGCGAGATCGGGCGCGGTCTGGAAATGCCAGCGCCCGCCGCGCTCGACCAATTCGATCCCGCGGCCCTCATAATGCGCCGCGAGCTGACCAAGCGCGATTTCGAGGTCGCCGTCGCCGACATGCGCGGCGATGTCCTCGACCGACAGCGGTTCGGCGGAGGCGAAAAGGGTCGCTTCGACGGCTCGGGCGAACTCGTCCATCAGGCGGCTCTAAGCCGGAGCGGCGAAAAGGCCTCGTCCTGTTCGATATCGATTCGGCCGAGCCGGGCGAGCTCGAGCGCGGCAAGGAAGCTCGAGGCGAGCGCCGAGCGGCGGAACATCGCGTCCGCGGTTGGTGGCAGAAAGCTTTCAAGCGTGGTCCACTCGAGCGCCATGCCGATCATCCGCCCGACCCGCGCAATCGCTTCCTCGAGCGTCATTACCGAGCGCGCATGGACGATGTGCATCGCCGGCTGGGTCCGCGCCTGGACCGATCCATAGGCCGCGATGAGGTCGAACATCCGCGCCTGCCATTGCGCCTTGCGCACCAGTCTCAGTCCCTCGGGATTGCCGCGCAGGAAAACGTCGCGGCCAAGCCGGTCGCGGCCGAGCAGCCGGGCGCCGGCCTCGCGCATCGCGTCGAGTCGCAGCAGCCTGAGCTGGAGCCGCAGCGCGATCTCCTCCGCGCTCGGGTCGGCCTCGGGGTCCTTGGGCAGCAGCAGACAGGATTTGAGGTAAGCGAGCCAAGCCGCCATTACCAGATAATCGGCCGCGACCTCGAGCTTCAATGCGCGCGCCTCGGCGACGAAGGCGAGATATTGCTCGACCAGAGCAAGGATCGAAATCTGCGCGAGGTCGACCTTCTGCGACCGCGCCAGGCTGAGCAACAGGTCGAGCGGACCTTCCCAGCCGTCGAGGTCGAGATTCAGCTCGTCGGGTTTGCGGATCGGCCGCGAGTCAAAATCTTCGTCCTCGTCCACCCGCTTTGAATATCAATCTATGGTGGTGCTGCGAAGCTCGAAACACAGGCTGTTGTGGATAACTAAGCGAGACCCAGAAGCGTGTCGCGCTTGTCGATCGCGCCCGCAAAATCGAGGCCCTCATCCTCGTGTCGGATCGAGGTCATCGCTTGGTCGAGCCGCTCGCGCCCCGCCTCGGTGAGCGGCGGGGTCGCATCCGCGACCGCGACCATCTCCTCCATCTTGCCCGAACAATGAAGCGCCACGTCGCAGCCGGCGGCAACCACCCCCGCCGCGCGCTGGCCCATGTCGCCCTGAAGCGCTTCCATTCCGATGTCGTCGCTCATCAAAAAGCCGTCGAAGCCGATACGCCCGCGGACGATTTCGCGGATCACGATTTGTGACATGCTCGACGGATTGTCCGCGTCCCACGCCGTGTAAACGACATGCGCCATCATCCCCATCGGCGCCCGCGACAGCCGCTCGAACGGGGCGAGATCGACCTCGAGTTCCTCGGCGCTGGCGGTGACGATCGGCAATTCCTTGTGGCTGTCGACCAAAGCGCGGCCGTGCCCGGGGATATGCTTGACCACCCCGACCACCCCCGCCGAGGCAAGCCCATCGAGCGTCGCCCGCCCAAGCGCCGCAACCTGCATCGGCTCGTCGCCTAGCGCGCGGTCGCCGATGATGTCGCTCGCGCCCGGCTGGCGAACGTCGAGCAAGGGCAGGCAATCGACGTTGATTCCGACCGAATGGAGCATCAGCGCGAGCGCGCGGGCATTCGATCGGACCGCCTCGATCGCCGAGGACGGCGCCGCGAGATAGAGATTGGCGAAGGCCTCGCCGGGCGGGAAAGCGGGCCATTCGGGCGGTTTCATCCGCGCCACCCGGCCGCCCTCCTGATCGATCAGGATCGGCAAATCGGCGCGCCCGTCGATGCTCCGCAGATCGTCGGTCAGGCGGCGGAGCTGGTCGGGGGTCTCGCAATTGCGCTTGAAGATGATGTAGCCCGCCGGAGCGGCGTCGCGGAAGAAGTCGCGCTCGTGCGGCTGAAGCACAAAACCCTCGAGGCCGTAGATTGCCGCCTGCATTGTCATGCTCAATTGGCGACGAAGCAATTCTCGCCCGCGGCCTTCAAGGCCTGGCAGGCGGCGCGCGCTTCGGCCGGGGATGGAGCGGCGGCGCGCAGCCGGATGCCGCCGCCGAACGGCACGATCAGCTTGTTCATCGCAGCAATCGAAGGGAAGCGCACCGACAAGGCGCTCCACGCGCGCTCGGCCTGCGCCTGATTGGCGAAGGCGCCGAGCTGGATCGTGCTGCCGCTGGGGCCGGCGCTGCCCGGGACGGGTTGCGGCGTGCCCTCGGGCGGAAGCGGCTCGCGAGTCTCGCCCGGCGGAATGCGCTTGGGCTGTTCGGCCGGGGGTTTCACGATGGGCTTCTCGGGCATCGCCCCGATATCGAGGCGCGAATCGCGATCTTCGCCGGCGCTGGTTTCGAACGCGGTGCGGCTGTCCCCGCTGACATCGAGGCCGCCCGGATCGCTCGGCTTGATCTTGTAGGGGCCGGGCGGAGCCGCGATCAGTTCGGGCACTCCGGTCCCGCCCGAATCGCGCTGGCCGAGCCAGTAGAAGCCGCCGGTGGTGAGGGCGACGGCGGCGGTGACCAGGAGCACGGCGGCGAACATCCGTCCGCCCGAAACCCCGCGCGGGCGTTGCTCGTTCTCGACCGCCTGGAGCCACGGCATCTGGTCCGACGAAGGCACTCCGCGATCGCTCACGCCGCGTTTCCCGCGGGTTCGGTCGGAACGACGATGCACGACTGGCCGATCATCCGCATCTTCTGACACAAAGCGACGCTGTGCGCTTGCGATGTCGTGCCCATCTGCAGCCGGTAATAGGTTTTCCCGTTGCGCGCGGACGGGTTCGCCACGACCAGCGCGGGAAGCCGCTGGAGCCACGGATTCACGCGCATCAATATGCGCCAGGCGCGCTTGGCCTGGGCCCGCGACGAGAAAGCGCCGATGCGGACCAGCCGCCCGGCGGACCCTTCGATCTCGCGCACCGGCCACGGGTCGGGGATGCCGCTTTTGGCCTCGGGCTTGGCTTTCGCCTCGGGCGCGGGTTTCGAGGCGGGCTTGGCCGAGGCGCTGGGTTCCGGCTTTGGCCTGGCCAGCACTCGCGCCGAGACGGGAGGGGCCGCAGCGATGGCCGGCATCGCGGGTTCGGGCAGCGGATCGATGAGGGGCGTCGCGGGCTCGGCAACCAGTGGTTCTGGAACGGCCATGTTCACATCGGTCTGCGGAGCGGAGCGGGTCGCGAATGGCGGCAACAGATGCTCCTTATTCACGCCGAGCCAATAGGAGGCGGCGGCCACGACGAGCAGCAGCGGCCCCGCCCAGACGAACGTGCCGGCAGGGCGGTGGCGACGACGACGACGCGGAGCCTCGCCCTCGTCCGACAGCCATGGAAGCCGGTCCAAGCCGGAAACCACCTGGCCGTTGCCCATCTTCAGCGCATCTCCTCGGTCGCGGCGACGCCCATCAGGTCGAGTCCGCTCTTGATGATCTGCCCTATGGCGAGCGCGAGTTCCAGCCGCGCGCGAGAAAGCTGTGGATCATTGTCGACCAGGAAACGGCGGCCGGGATCGTCGTTGCCGCGGTTCCACAAAGCATGGAATTCCGCTGCCAGCTCATAGAGATAAAAAGCGATGCGGTGCGGCTCATGGGCCATGGCCGCGGCCTCGACGACACGCGGAAATTGGGCCGCCTTTCGCACCACAGCGAGCTCCTCGGGATCAAGCAGGTCGAGGTCCGCCGGCCCTGCGAGATCGACCCCCGCGTCGGCCGCCTTGCGCTTCAATGAGCTGATCCGTGCATGGGCATATTGGACGTAGAAAACCGGATTATCCTTCGACGCCTCGACCACCTTGGCGAAATCGAAATCGAGCATCGAATCGGTGCGCTTGGTCAGCATGATGAAGCGGACGACGTCCTTGCCGACTTCCTCCACGACCTCGGCGAGCGTGATGAAATCGCCCGAGCGCTTGCTCATTTTGACCGGCTCGCCGGCGCGGAACAGCCGCACCATGTTGACCAGTTTGACGTCGAGATCGACGCGGCCGTCGGTCAGAGCTTTCACCGCCGACTGGACGCGCTTGACCGTCCCGGCGTGGTCAGCGCCCCAGATGTTGACCAGATGGTCCGCGGTCCGCGCTTTCTGGAAATGATAAGCCGCGTCGGCACCGAAATAGGTCCAGCTGCCGTCCGACTTCTTCATCGGCCGGTCCTGGTCGTCGCCGAACTTGCTCGAACGGAACAGGGTCAGCGTCACCGGCTCCCACTCGTCGTGCGGATCGAGGCTCTTGGGCCGCTCAAGCTCGCCTTCGTAGACCAGATCGCGGGCGCGCAATTCCGCCATCGCGGCGTCGACCGCGCCCGATCCCTGCAGCTTTGCTTCGGACGAGAAAATGTCGTGGTGGATATCGAGCAATGAGAGATCGTGGCGGATGAGGTCGAGCATCGCGGCGATCGCTGCATCGCGGAATATCGGCAGCCATTGCTCTTCCGGCGCGGCCACGAACTCGGCGCCATATTCGGCGGTCAGCAGGACCCCGACCGGGATCAGATAATCGCCGGGATAAAGCCCTTCGGGGATCGCTCCCACATCCTCGCCCAGCGCCTCGCGGTAACGCAAATGGACCGAGCGGGCG